>JANPNP010000511.1:0-14696 GCA_031427535.1 Bdellovibrionales bacterium
GTATCCGCACAGTAGTTAGGTTTTAATATATGGAAATCCTGAAAGAACACAGATGCTTCGGCGGAAACGTAAATTTTTGGCAGCACGATTCGACGACTATAAAAACCAAAATGAAATTTTCTACATTCACACCACCTGGTGAAGTTAAAGGCGCATTGATTTGGCTATCTGGCCTAACCTGTACAGATGAAAACTTTATTACAAAAGCGTCAGCCCAAAAGTATCTGGCAGAAAAGCAACTAATGGTTATCTGTCCGGACACATCACCAAGGGGTTTAGATCTGCCTAACGAGCACGAAAGCTATGATTTTGGCTCTGGCGCAAGCTTCTATTTAAATGCAACAACGCCGGGTTACAGTGATCACTACCGCATGTACGATTATGTTGCGTTTGAAATTTATGAAATTTTAAACACAAAGTTTGCAGCCAGAAACCGAATCAGTATCGCGGGCCATTCAATGGGCGGTCACGGGGCTTTGACCATTGGTTTAAAAGAAAAAGATCGCTTCAAAAGTATTTCCGCAATTTCACCAATTGTAAATCCAAGCCAAATTCCGTGGGGACAAAAGGCATTTAAAGGCTATCTCGGCGATGATCAGAATATGTGGAAAGCACACGACGCTTGCGAATTAGTAAAAAGCGGAATTACGCATATGAATCCGATCATGATCGATCAAGGTTTAAAAGATGACTTTCTGAATAGGCAACTTTTTCCGGAAAATTTTCAGGGTGTGTGTCGCATGGCGGGACAAGAACTAAATCTGCGAATGCTTGAAGGCTATGATCACAGTTATTATTTTATTTCTAGCTTCATACAGGATCATATTGAATTTCACTCGGAGTTTTTGAAGTAGGATTTATTTTCAAGCTTCACGCGGATTTGCTGCCTAAACCACAGCATCTAAAAGCTTCCAATCAAATACCATTTTTTCTTGCTCGATGCGGGCCTTCTTCTGAATCACAGTCTGGTAAATATCCGCCAGCAAAACTATCTGCGAAGACCTCCCCTTCGATTCACCCACCGGCTCTATTAAATGCTGATGATCAGTCAAAGTTTTTTCATCCATCAGCAGTGGCTTTGCAGAAGCTTGCGTACAAAACTGGTCAGCGATTTCGATTCCTTCTTTATCAAGATCACCCCAGTAAAACAACGGCTTAGGAAGCATTTCGCAAAGCTGCGCCAATTGTATACACTTCCATCCCTCGCCCCAAACTAATAATGTTTTTTCACATTGACCGACCAAGGGCAAAAGACTTTCTCGGTTTTCGATAACCAAGGTTCGTTCTAATGATTGAAATGAAAAAAAAGAAAGATTCTCTTTAAAAAAAATTCCATGAAATTTTTTAAGATTTGATTCGTACCACCGACATGAAGGCGCATAAAATCGAAATTCTGGTGCACGTCTTAAAAGCTCAAAGTGCTGAAAAAAAGTATCCCAGCTTGCGCCACGTTGCTGGATCCAAAATGAAAACATCGCTAACAAAAGCGCTTCCTTCCCGATCAGCTTAGACGAAACACCGTGCGGAATCTGCCGCGGCAGCAATCCCTTCAATTCGCTGGCATTTCCTACAAGATATTGAAAGACTTCAAGGGCATCAGCCAGTACAGCACTTCGACGAACGCACAAGGTGTAATAAGATTCTAAAAATTCAGAAAATTTAAAAACCTGACAGTTTTGTTGAGCTTTAAAGATATCTTGGTAAATATTTTTAAGCTGCGGTTTCTGTAAAAAAAAATCTTCCTGCGTAAGCTGCAGTTCGATCGGACGAGAAACTCCGACTCTGCCCTCTTTGACCTTGCGCCATTTAGACGGTTTTAGAAAAGGATATTCTTTAAGTTCAGCCTCTAAACGTTCATGAAAGTCTTCAACGCCCGCAGCTTTTCGGACGATAAAAATATAAGGCACCTCGGGATTAAAAATAAAATGACGAAAGGCTTTATCAAATAACAGCTGTATGTCTAAGACTTTTTTCATGTTGCTTGCTCTTTACCCATCGAACGAATCAAGCGGTCATAGTCTTCTTTCGATTGAATCAAGTAATGCTGAACCTTTGACTTGCTGGCCGAAGCTTTATGCACAAGATTGATAGTATTTACACTATCGGCCAAAAGCTCTGCCTTAGTCATAGGGCTAACCAAAAGAGATTGAAAACCCATCTGCCCTAGCATTTTGATAATATCACGCGGCTTTTCATTATCGAACTTACCTCCGAACTCATCCAAGATAATCATGCGCGGTGTATTTTGGCCCGCGATCGGATCGTTAAATTTAAACCGATAAGCCAAAGAAGAAGCCAGTAAGGTATAGGCCAATTGCGTAGTTTGTGCCGAACTTTTTGCATCATTCCTGGATCCCGTAAATGTTTCGGCCAATTCAATTTCATTGGAATCTTCTTTCTGGCTCCACGAGCGAACTTCAAACTCAAAATGATTACGCACATCAGTTACAAACTCTCGAACTTTTGGATCGTCCTTTAATTCATTTACGAATTTTTCTAAGGGTGCCAAAACTTCCGTCGAAGCATTTTCAAGTTGCGCGCGCAAAGCCGGAGACGCCAATAAATTTTCTATCTCTACACATGATCTACGAAATACCCGAACACGCGAATCTGACGACGTTTCTGAATGAATTTCTAAAAAACGATTTTCAGTCGGTAATTTTTCAAAATGATTTAGCTTTAGAACGTCGTTGATCGATTGAATATTCGATTCAATTTCGGCACGCTGAGATTTAATTTCGTTCAGTGTGTCTTTGATCGACTTAACTAGATAATCACTAAAAAATAGTTTCCACTGGCCTTCAAGACCGGCAAGCTCTGTTCCCACAAGACGGTCTTTATGCGTTTGCCAATCTTGGCTGACAGCCGACAAGGCTGTCACTTCGCGCAATTGATAAACCAGCTGCGGATCACCAAATCGCTGCTGATACTGAGTCAATGTCCGATTAACCGCGCCAATCGAAGACATCTTCTGAGCTTCTAAAGTTTTTTCTTTACTTTCAATACGCTCTAAAAATTCATCCTGATTTTTAATTAATGACATTCGGTCGTCATTTAACTTCTGAGTGATCTTTTCAACCGTTTCCATTCGTAGCAAGAATTCAAGATGACGCGACCTTTGATAAATTTGTGATAGCTCCGCGTGCTGTCCCTGTAATTCTTTAAGAACTCGACGTGTTCTTTCTAATTCTGAAAACAGACCAGCGCGTTCATTCTGTGCCGCCGTTAAACTTTGCTTAAAGTTATCTAATTGATCTTTTTGCTCGTTGTGCTTCTTGTCTTTCTTTTTTAAATTAGCAATCTGCGTTTGCAAATCTTTAATCTGTTCTTGAACTGGTTCAATATTGATAAACTCAAGATCCTGAGTTGTCTTATATTCAGATAGGGAATTCAGCAAAAGTTTTTTTTGATCTGTCTCGGCCATCTGCTTTTTTGTGGTAGCTTCTTTCGTAGTGATCGCATGAAGCAACTGAGCCAATTCGTTCGCTAATAAAGCAATACGCTCTTCCGGATTCCAACCCAGGCAGGGTCGTAAATTCTTAGATAGCTTGCGCATCGTCGACGTATCTCTTTTAACAAGACCCTCCCGCGTGACCAAAAAAGCATTCCCCTTCTTAAATTCTTTAACATCCACAACTTGAAAATCAAAAGAATGATTTAGCCAGGACGCCAAGTACCCAAAAAAGGCGTGCTCTTTTGCTGAACGAATTTCTAATGCCGACAAAATAGAGTCTTCATTGGGACTACGCAAAGCTGTCGCAGCTTTAATGTCTGAGGTCATCAGCCGTTTAACCGTAATACTTTTACCCAAATTATTTTTATTCAACCACAACGTAAATAAATCTAAATAATCAGGATGCACCAACAGACTTTTTGATATTGGCTCTAAAGCCGCTTCTGCTGCGGTTCGCAAAGAAATATCTTTAACTGAAAGCAGCTCTCCCACAAACATTAAATTGTTTTTCGGAATTTTAAGCTCGGTCAGTGCTGCCGTTTTGATTTGATAAAGCCCCGGATCTATCAGCGTTTTATGAGCCGTCAAATGCTCGATTTCTTTTCTTAGCGGGACAGCTTGTTGTTTTAGCAATGCCAGATCTTCCGTTAATGAAGCATTGTTTTCAGATTCTTTTCTGATCTCCTCAATCAACGCGGACAAACAAGCTTTCAAAGTCGAAAAAATTTCAACAACCTTGGTCTTAGCCGGAAATGAAAGCCGAGCCCTTTTAAAAAGATTTTCTAATTTCGAACGTGAAACTTGCGCCGTACGCAGAAAGACCTCTTTGTTATCAAGGTCCTGCTGCCACAGCTGCAAAGAATGAGCTGTTTCTGATGTCGCCAAGGCCGCACTCAATGCATCAATTTGTAAAGCTAAGTGCTTTTCATGATTTTGAACACAAGGCAGCTGCTCTTCAAGCTTTTCTATTTGCCGCTGAGCAATGACTGTCTCTTCTTCATTTTTTTTAACAGGATACCACTGCTGAAATAACCTCAGAAACGTCCGTTCCAGCGTCAAGCCACTTAATTTTTCTAAAACTTTTTGCAACAGTGAAAACTCATGCAAAATCTTTTCAGACTCTTGAATCTTTTCACGGCATTTAACAATTTGCAGAGTAATCTCATTTCCACTGGCCACATTTTCTAATAAAAGTTCTAAATTTTGATTAGGTTCTTCCACCAACATGTTTTCTCTGACGAAGTGATCAATATTTTCAATCGACTTCACATAGAAAGCCCGATTGAAAATTTTAAGATCTTCTTTCGTAATTCCGCCTAACAGTGTTGATAAAGTCGAAAAATAAGCTTGTGCGGTGTCAAAGGGTTGCGCCGAAGGATATTTGGCCAGAAGTGATTCTTTAAATTTTTTACCATTTCGCGGTAGATTCATTGAAGTTCCGCAGTAATCTTCAATTCGCATATTTTTTTGCGTAATATATAATAGTCGATCTTGAATTTGATAATTACTATACCACCAGATCAAGCCAGCCGAAATGTAGGATTCTGTTGAATGATTATTTTGCAAACACAGTTGCAAAACCGAACAGCCTGATTCACGATTATAAACATTCGAAAGATTTTTGTTTTCTTTGCCGGTCGTTGATGCAAATTTACCTAAAACATAGTCCGTCATACTACGGCCCCCAGAGGCTCCTTTTTCGTAATCATTCGTCACGCCTAATTTAAGCAAATTATCAAATGGCAATAAAGCAATCATGATTCCATCAATCAAGGTTGATTTTCCAGAGCCGTTCACTCCTAAGATTGTCGAAGCCGGGGGCGGACTAAATAACGGCCCCAGATTTACTTGCTCTCGAAAGACGGCTTGTTGATACCCCGTAAAATTTCCCCAATTCAACATTTCAACTCGAATTAACGAATGGCCTTTTTCAAGCATAACTAGTTTTCCTCCGCAACATCTTCAATCAAGTTCGACTGAGACAAATAGGCTTCGACAAATGCCCGCGTTCGCTGCGTTTCTTCAAACGGCAGCAAAATATTACAAACTGGCGAAATTTCATAAATGTCTTCGGACTCGGGTAACTCAAAAATAACTTGCAGATCTTTTAGTTCTTTTAGACTTTCTTTCAGTTCCTTTTCAACCACGCGATCTTCTTTATATCTTTCAATGTGGGCTAAAAAAGGAAGGATTTCATCTTTAATACTTTGACGATTGATCACACAGATTTCACTATCCGGCGAGCTCTGGTAATCCAAAAGACGCTTCGTCAAAGAAAGCAAAATCATCGTCGATATCTTCTTCAAAGTGATCGTAGTACCAAGCTGAATCCCGATTTTTTCTTCAATCTCAGGATCCCCGGAAGCCAGATAAGCAATGCCCAGGCTTTCGTTAATGATTAGCCGCGCCCCCAGCGCCTCAATGTGCGGAATCAGATGCGCCTGACAATCGACGATGTTTCGAAACCACTCACGGGATTTTTTTTGCAAAAGAAATCTATTTTTCAAAAGTCGACGCAAGCAGCCGGCTACTACAATACTGTTATTTGAAATCATAAACTCAGTTCCTTCAGTTTAAGAATGAAGTTGGGTACTTTTCTAACAACAATATTAAAACTCTGGAAGCTTAAAGAAATATCAACCTCATCTTGAAAAGACTTTTCAATTGCGGGGTCAAGCGTATCAGCTTCGATCAAAGCATAAAGAGCCGCTAAACTATTCAAACGAGGATAGTCGGCAATCGCTACCGGACCTTTTTGTTGCAAATAGTTTTTTAAATCTTTTAGAACGTGTTGAATAGTATCTTCTTCGGCCTTCAGTAAAGCCTGCATCATGAAATTCAATTCTTCAGCTGTTAAATCTTCCGCAACTAACGAAACCGATTCGGCTTCCTTTTGAATCCGAAACTCATTTGTCACAATTGAACCAAAGTCGGTTTCACAGGGCAGCTTTAGCTCTAGATTAATCTTTTCAACAATCGAAAGCGCTTTTTCTTTGTTAGCATAAAGTAGTCGAAAAATAGCGTTCAAATTTTCTTGAATCAAGCGTGAATCTGTCGTTAGAGCATAGGCCACCTGCTGCCTTAATATCCCAATCTGACTGCGTGTTTTTTCTTTGATGCTGGAATCGGCCGCATCAAAGTGCCGAGCAAAATCCGCCAAATTAGATCTTTTCAAAATATCTTCATCTACAATTTTACGCGATTTTAGTAAATTTAAAATTCGATGAATATTCGAATGCTTGTGACGACTTGAGTGACCCTCCAATTGAGAGAAAAGCTCTTTAGCTTGATAATAACTTTTAAACTCTTCTGTGTTATTCAGATTCAGGTGAAATTCTGTAATGGTGCGTACATTAGCCCCTGGAGTTTGCTTCTGCTGCAAATGATTTTCAGCCAAATTTTTTCGCTCTCGCTCTACTGCGACTTTAACGTCTTCTGTTGCAGACAAAATATGAATCGCGGCCTCTTCGGCTTGACTAAAAAGAGCTTCGTTCGAATGATGAAATGGCAGAAGTTCCGCAGCATTGATTCCACTTTCTTTAATCCGCTTGATATCAGCCTGATAGGCAGAAATTTTTTCTTTATGGTGCTGTAGAGCTGACTCTTCCGTTATTTCACCTCCTGAAATAAGAAGCCCATTCAAAGCGCCTAACAGGGTTTCAGCCCCTGTCCCCGAAAACCGCCTTCGCTCAGAAAGCAGTGACTCGATCATCTTCAGAAAATCTTTTCCCATACGAGTCGCTTCAATATATCTTTTTCCAAAGCTGTCATGAGAATCTTTTAAAACTTGCAACTCAACGATCATAATCTGAAAGTACTCAGTGACTTTAATTTCAACGTTCATCACCTTTACGCTGTAATGCTGAATCAAAATGGCCTTAAGCACCTCGAACGGCACGCGTGTATTTTCCTCTTCAAGCAAGTCATAAATATGAGCCAGAAGACTTAAGTATTCATCCCAATCAAATTTCTTAAAGACTAATAAATATGGATGAGTCGCAAAAAGTCCCTCTAAAGATTCTTTCGAAATAATTTCAGAACGTTTAGCCATTCACTAAAAATACTCTGACATGTTCTGATGAGCAAGTTCCGCAGCGCCCTTTTCCAAGCTGCACCTTCACTTCTGTTCAAATTACCGTAATTTCGATATAAGTAGGGTAAAATCGCGCTTAATGGGGTAATTTAAATTGAATAATACCCTATTATGGCTGGGGTAAATGCCTAAAATTCCAATTCAGCGGGCTAGTCAAACCTGCAAAAATATGAAGTCTTATAATACCCAAGCGCACCTTTTTGGCCCCCAAATGCTCAATGCACATAATTATTTCATTCAATCGCATAAGGTCAGATTCTGCGCTTTATAAAAACTTTTGGTGTTGGCAAACCTAGATTTGAAATATAAGTTGTCAATATGACTAGAGTATTCCCGACTCTAAAAACTGATCCTATAGTTGAAGCCCAATTAACATTGGTGTTCAATACAACAACGCCGATTGATGCTAGCCAAATTAAGGATTTCCTAACCTCTAAAGCATTTTCAAACATCAAGCCTTTAATGCGAACAAGTTTTAAAATTGAAGAGGGAAAAGCTGAAACAAACCACTCGCTTTTAGGATATCGTGGCGAGCTGGGTAATTTTGTTCTACAATACACTTCAACCACAGTTTCCCTAAGCGAGATAAACAAATATTCAAACTGGGGCAATGTTAAGAACAGTGCAAAACAATATTGGGATGAGTTTGCCAAACATTTTGTGGTTTCAAATATATCTCAAATTTCAGTAAGATACATAAATCGCCTTCAGATCCCCTGTGCTATTGAGGTAGCCAGCGAGTACTGGAAAGCCGCGAACCCTAAAATGCCAACAGAGTACGGTATGATAAACGAGTATTTTAACCGTATTGGCTTTTCATTTCCTAATACTGATGTGAAGGGTTTGTTAATACAGATGCTTGACAACAAGCCCGCATCGCCTGGGCATGTTAATATACTTGTAGATATTCTCACAATGATACAGAGCGACTTTAAGCCAGACAGTGCTGAACTTTGGACCAAGTTTGAACAGCTTCGAGACTTCAAAAACCTTATATTCTTTGATAATTTAACCGATAAAGCAGTAGGATTGTATAAATAGGATGCACAATGTTTGATGATTATGTAAACGGCGCAAGCGAATACGCCCACACAATTGAAGATTACGAAAACCAAGCTGAAAAAGTCATTTATTCGTCTGGAACAGGCTCTCACGTACCACTAATGCTTGAAGCTGTAGAAGTTGCTTGGCGGACGGCTTTGCGTGATAACTGGGATGGTTCAAACTCTCGAGCAATATCCTATACTACTAAAGTTAAAGCCGACGTGTTCGTTAAGTCATTTCCTATCGGAATTTCTGAGGCCCCTATAATTAATGCTGAAGCTGATGGAGCGATCGGTTTTGATTGGGAAAAAGAAACAGAAAGTCTTTCGATTTTGGTTAAAGAAGGCCGATTGGTTTATTCAGCATTTCTGAAGGATGATGAACGAAGCAAGGGGTCTTTAAAATTACGTAATAGATTGAGCAAAGATCTCATCGAACTCATTGCCTATTTCGGCCAAGCCTAAAACTCGCAATGCTCACAAGATATTTATTCCAAAGTGGACACGCAAGTCCCGCTAAAGGTGAAATAAAAAGACAAGGCGTCAAAGCACTTTATGTTGAATCGAATTTGCGTCACGAAGTATCGGTCTTTGATACAAGCACGTTAACCCAAGAAGAAATAATCAGTATTGGAAAAGATCACGTGGGCAAAGACCGTTCGGACCCACTTAAATACGCCTTTACTTTTCCCGAAGAAATCCCAACCGCAATCGGCTTAACCATTGAAAATGATAATGCAGGACATGATCGACACTGCAATATTATCCAGTGGCCTAAAACTGAAGAAGATAAACTTGAGAAAGAAAAAGAGCTGGCTTTAGCAATAAACTCTTCTGCGCAAAAAATTTTTTGGCAGAACAAAGAGTAATTTACTACACACAAGCTGGGCATTTTCAAAAACTATAATCTATTGCCCATTCATTGCCACTTTTCAAGATGCTTTTCCGTACAATTTTCGAACAAAAACTTTTCACTGTTTTTTTGAATTACCGCCCAATATCCCATTCGCTATCGATCAGGCGGAAGACGCTGTTGTGATAGAGCATTTCTGCACTGATTTATACTGTCAAAAAATCAGCATTTAGCTTGTGTTAAGCTTTGTATTAAACTTAAAAAATTTTACCCAAAAATTAGGCAGAAGCTCACCAAAGATTGTCTTTGGTTTTCGCAGTTTTTAGTAAAAGCCTAAATTGACAGTGCCTATAAACGTGGATAGCTTCACCGCGTCTGCACGGAGCAATAAATGGCTATAGGCAACCGCTCCGATGAGAATCAATTAGATTAAAACACATTCAGGTGATGCTGGATTCGCTTTATGAAATAATAACTTTCTTCCAGGAGATCTTATGATCGGCAGAAATGACAAGTGTCTTTGCGGCAGCGGGCTCAAATATAAAAAGTGTTGCCTAACGCGCGAATCTCCAAAAGTTTTACCTTCAAAAAATAAAATTTTATCTTTGGTCCAATCTCGAATGGACGTCAAAGAACTTAGTTTTGCTAAAATTATTTCCACGCCCTACGGCGAAGATCTCCCCTTCTTTTCCGTAGCGGGAAGGAAGGATCTAATTCGTACGGCCTTGAAGCACTTAGATCAAAACGCGCTTGAATGCGCCTACGTTCATACCGAATTAGACAACTGCCTGTCTGTTTGCTTACTTTTTCAAGATATTGAAGCGGATGACGATGTTCATTGGCGTCATTTTGAAAGCGTGTCAAATAAAGTCGAAGTTTTTTTGACTGAGTCGACCCGGGGCGGCCGGCTGCAAATCGAAGTTTTTCGCAACGAGCAGCCAGTGCAGACTTCACGCTACGCCATTGAAGTGAATTCCGCCCTTGCGTTTCTTTGGCTGATGTTGGCCAAGATTCTGGACCCAAAAAAAATGGGCTCTAACGCGGAAAATTTTCATAAGTCTTTTCAAGAGCATTTAAAAAATCAAAAAAAAACGGACACCGAGCTTGCGCAAATTTCCGATCAACTCAAAGGAATTTCTTTGAGTTCAATGAGGTTATCCATCGAACCGATCTTGGCTGATGGATACCCCCTAAATCCGTCGCTTCCGCAATTTACGCTGCCCGATCCGCTGCCGGCCGAAATGGCCCTAAAAAATAAGGCCTTTGTTGCTGAGGCCTCAATTCTACGACAACGAAAGTCGGGTCTGCCAACCGTTTTTTTTAGTGCCGACAAAAAACAAAAATCCCCGCGGCAAGACGACGACACGCCTCAACGCCTTAGTGAAATGGTGAGCTATTATTTCAGTGATGGCATGGTTATTTCGGCGCAGAAAATTTTAACGACGAAATACTCCTTGCTGCTTCCACCCGATCTTCTACCCGGTCAGTTCGCTTGGCCTGAAGGCCAAGCGTTGTCGAGCGCCCAGTTTGGGCCGATGACCCATTTCGACAAGGGCCCTGTGGTTATCGCTGACGAAATCGAAATGGTTACGGCCAATCGACGGCACGTCTACATTCGTGATCCCAAGACTTTAAAAATGCGACAAGTGATGGTGGACCTAATCGCTCGCCTAGCAGAACGTCTTGCTCGCAAAGAGATTCAATTGGATCTGACGTGGGCTAGCAATGAGGTGAAAACGGGGCTGAGACTTTCACAGCTTGAATTAAAGGATCAGCATTTTTTCCAATGGCGTTCTAGTTTTTTTGCGGCGCCGTTACTGAATGATTCGCGCTTTGCTAGGATCGCGGGCCAATTTGATCTCGAAAAAAGAAAAGGACTGCAAGGCGAATTTATTCCGCTCAAATGCGGCTTCCTGAATCTTGAAACAAAAACGCTCTGGTTCCATAACGTGCCGAAAGATATTCAATTTTGGAATAATCTACGCTACGGTCCTTATTCGGTTGACTGCCAAATTTCAATGGATCCCAAGCTTCAGGTTTGTTTATTGGCTCAAGGGCAAAAAAATATCCAAGAGCTTAAACATAGTTTGCAGTTGCTCAAGAGCAAAAAAAGTAACGCGAGCGAACTTCCAAATCAAGTTGGCGATATAACTGTTAAACCAGAACTTCATTTAGACAGCTCGGGTCGTTTTCTTTTGATCAGACATTTATAACCAACATCGTCTTAAGCACAGCCAACAGCGACTTTGGAGAATCCATTTTTATATGGATTCTCCACTTCATCATTACAGCTATTCAAACTTCTTGGTGGGGGAATTCCTGCTCATTATGAGGATGAGGCCCGAAACTTAGCTTCCTCGTCGGTGAAAAGAGATTTTGAACTCAAACTTTTAAAACATTTTGGCATCGTTAACCTTTTAATTTTTGAGACTCTGTCCGTGTATTTTCAAGGGACCTTAAGTGACGGTACCCTGGTTCAAAAATCGGCCGAAATTTTATCCTTTTTAGAAACTAAAATTCTGGCGTTGATGGGCGATCCGCGGCCATCCCCCCTCAGCGAGCTTTGCTCAAAGCAAGTTTATGGAAAGTTAAAAAGTTTTGCAGCAGAGCTGCAGCATCTAATTCTGAAGGGCTCTGATAAGCATGAAGACGCCGATATTTTGATTTTACCGGAAGGCAAAATGCAAGCTCAAGGCCTGTTCGAAGCCGAGCTTCGGTTAATTTTTACCGTCATGACCCATGCGGCCGTTTCTTCGAACGGCGAAATTTTTACGAAATCGCGGTTAAATTTATTCAATCAGATTTTTCCGTACGATGAGCAGCGCATGAAAGAATGCGAATTTTTATACAGTCGCGAGCGTCTCGGATTAGAGTCTCTTTTACCGCAGGCAATATCTTTTCAACTTCCTTACGCGAAGACCGGGATGGGGCTGCTTGCTATCCTAAGCGCCTTTCGAACGCTGCTTAACTCAGGTTTTGACTTTTATCTTCGCGGACAAAAGATTGAAGAATTACAGGCCTCGGAATTTCGCACCGAAATGACCTTGGCTGATGCCAAGCCCGAAGCGATTAATACCCCCGAAGTGCAAACGCTTAATTGGTTTGAATTAAATCCTAAATTTTTTCTATACGGGGAGGAAATTCCGCCGGGACAAATTGGTCAGCTTTTGAACGAGGGCGTCGTCGAGCACGCTGGAAAATTTTATCTTGTCCCTGCCAATCGCCTGCCTTCTTTAAAACGCCTTTCAAATTTTTGGGAGCGACTACAAAGAGGTAAAAAAACCGGAGGCGGTTTCTCGCAGGGACAACAAGTTTATCAGGTTCCCAAAAGTCAAATTTTAGAAATGTTAGCCTTAAGATGTTCAGGTATTCCCGTTTTGGGCGGAACAAGGTGGAAGCAGGTCTGTGATTTTTATGATCACCTTGATACGAATAAAGCAGCACTGGCTCTTCCCAAGTCGATCAACGCCGAACTTAAGCCTTATCAAAAGCTAGGTGTGCAGTGGCTCTACGAATTGTACTGTTTGGGCTTAGGCGCCGTTCTAGCCGATGATATGGGCCTTGGAAAAACGCTGCAGACCTTGGCCTTTTTAGAAAAACTTCGAGACGAAAAACGCCTGGGTCCCGTTTTGATCGTTGTGCCCACATCACTAACATACAATTGGTTGAGTGAAAAAGAAAAGTTCACGCCCGACCTGCCGATGCGGGTGTTCTCGGCAAAGACAAAAGACGAAATATCAAATTTCTTAAAGTCCCAGTCCGAAGCCGTTGTGCTGACGACATACGGGCTGATGCACGAACACAAAGAGTATTTTCAGCAGATCAATTGGAACATCATTATTTTTGACGAAGCCCAAAATCTAAAAACAATTACGACCCAAAGAACAGCGACGGCGCGCGCACTTCATTCACAAATTAAGATTTGCTTAACTGGAACGCCTCTTGAAAATCATTTAGGAGAATTTTATTCAATTCTGGATTTAGCCGTACCGGGTTGTTTAGGCGACGTTGACGAATTTAGAAAAGTATTTGTAAATACCGCTTCGATCGCGGCTGAGGATTTGCATTTTCTAAAGCTTAAATCAAAGCCCCTGGTCTTACGCCGGACCAAGCAGCAAATTTTATCTGAGCTTCCAGAAAAAACTGAAAGTCGAGTGGCTTTGGACTTCGAGGACAAGCAAAAGAAAATTTACCGAGATATTGCCATTTCTTACAATCAAAAAATTCAAGAGGCCATCACCACCCAAGGCGAAAGCAAATGCCAGTTGCAAATGCTCACGGCTCTTTTACGTTTGCGGCAAGCCTGCTCAGACCCTTCCGCATTACCCAGCGTGACGTACACACAAACGCCACCGAAACTTGAAGCTCTTAAAGAGTCTTTGCTCGAAGTCGTTGAAAGCGGAGAAAGCGCGTTGGTTTTCACGCAATTTCTTCGCACGCTTGAGCGCACCGAAGCCCTGCTGAAAAAGGCCGGCCTGCCAACATTTACCATTCACGGAGGCCTTTCACAAAGCAGTCGCCAGAAAGTTTTACGCGAATTTAACGACTGTGCAGGCGGTGCCGTGCTGGTCATGACTTTAAAAACCGGCGGCGTTGGGCTGAATTTAGCTAAGGCCAGCTACGTTTTTCACCTTGAGCCCTGGTGGAATCCCGCAGTTGAAAATCAGGCGACCGACCGCGCCCATCGTATGGGCCAGCGGCGCGCCGTGCAGGTCTACCGTTACATCATGCACGAGTCCGTCGAAGAAAAAATTGAAGTCCTGAAGCAGCGCAAACAACTCACCTTCAACGCCCTCTTTAGCGATCATGAAGCCTTAGACACAGGTTCAGTATCGCACGAGCGGATAGACAGCGCCGGTAGCTTTCTATCGAAGGACGATTTTAATTTTTTACTGAGCGTGAATTGACCAAGCTTCGGCGGCAGCGGTAAAACAGGGGTAATTGAAACTGGAAATATTAAGCTATGGATTTCTTTGGGATATTTAAAAAATTGGTCGGGGCGATAAGGATCGAACCACTTGGTAACAATAAGATTCTTTGGATTAAAATCCACTAAAATTTCAGCTATTTAGCTTTTGTTAAGCTTTGTATTAGACTTAAAGAATGTTACCCAGAAATTAGGCAGAAGTTCACAGCAGATTGATCCTAACCAATCTGCTGTATACTAAAAATAAAGTTGCCCATTCATTGTTATTTATGTTATATTTGTTATTAGAGGTATATACGCTATCTTAGCTATATCTTATGAAAGGA
>JANPNP010000512.1:0-4842 GCA_031427535.1 Bdellovibrionales bacterium
GTTAGTTGTGCGGGTATTGCGATATCAGATTTGCAGTTAATTAATCAGGCTAGCGGCGAACAAATCGAACTAAGGGCTAACGTTTGTAATTCAGGCGTGTTTTTATGTGAAGGGCTAGACCAGCAATTTCGTGATTTATTGGCCGACATCGCGTTGAACCTGCCGGCAAGCTGTCAACCATCTGAGAATGTCGTTTTACAAAACTAAGCCGGTATTTTTGTTAGCGGTTTTTACTTCAGAAGCTGACATGACCAAGTTAGCAAATGTAGTCACAAACTCTTTTCTATTGGTAAGTCTGAAAAAATGTCTCGTAGTTCTTCATTGTCATCGACCATCAAAACAACGTTCCGCATTTGGCCTCCTTAATTGTTAATATAATATCACACTGTTTTGCCGATGCGAAACCCAGCATATTAGTTTAAGAATTCCAGTTGAATTTGTATTAAATTGGCCAAACGTCTTGTTTTAGTTTTTAGAGCATCTGATAGGATAGGGACAAACATATTCTGTGTTTTAAAATAGCCAGGGGATTTGATGAAAAAAATAATTAAGTGTGTTGCGGCCGTCGGCCTTTGTGTTCTGATGCTTGGAAGTCTTTACAGTTGTATGAGTGTAACTAGTAAAAGTGACACATCCGCATTGCCGCGCGAACCACAACAAGTGGTGTCTGAAAATGATTCTAAAAAGGCTGAAGCCACTTTTAAAAGTCTAATGAATAACCCAAATGATGGCGAACGCTCACGAGCAGTAGCAAATTTTCTTAATCGACAACGTGATTTTTATTTCATTGCCCACGGAATGTTAAACGAATTTGATACCGAATTAGATCGATTGATAACATTACAAAAGCAGAAAGTTCTAACGGCAACAGATTTGGAAAAATTTGAGCAGCTTAGTTTTCAAATGCGCATTGCCTGGGAATTTTCCGAGCGAAATATGCACGAATTACTAGATATTTACGAATTAGCTTTGTATCAAGCAAATGACACAACTGCCGAATATCACCGCGCAAGCGGCTGGATTGTGGATAATATTCGTGAATGGCTTAAAGATGGCGCCAAAAAAGGTGATTCGTCTGCTACCATTTCTTTAGCGCAAAAACTAGATGATGTTAATCTAGAAGTCAGAGCCGCAATTCAAAAAACAGGTAAGAAAGTTATTCGCATTCCATCTTACAAGAATATTTATGCAGTCAGTGCCGAAGCGCTAAAGACCGCGCACGCACAAAGCTTAAAATTTTCTCAAGCACGAAAACAAACACTAGTGGAAACATTCATCGGAAAAGAATGGCTTCAGCACAAAAAAGAGCGTGATCTTGAAATGGCTGAAGAACTTAAAAACTGGAGTGATTCGACTAGAAAGCCACAAGCGCTAGATACTTTATATCCGGATGCAGGAGGACCAGGGCATGTTACTGGAAATCGTTTTCCGGAAAACACCTGGGCTATCACTTTAGATGACGGTCCACACCCTACACACACCGAAGGCATGTTCCAAGTTTTGAATAACGCAAAAATGTCCGGAACATTTTTCTGGCAAACAAAGAATTTAAAACTTTATCCAAACATAAGTGCACAGGCCAAATCATTTGGTTTCAACCGCGCTAGCCATTCGTACACGCATGCCAACTTGCCAAAGCTAAGTCAGGCTAGTTTGAATCACGAAATCAATGACGCTTTTGATGATTTTGAAAAAGTGGTGAGTGCGCAGCCGACATTGTTTCGGTGTCCCTACGGCGCTTGCGGATCGATGGGATCAAATATCCGCCAGATGATTGCCGCACGAAATGCGCTACACATTGCGTGGAACGTCGATACCCTAGACTGGCAAGATAAAAACCCGCAAAGTATTTTTGAACGCACCCGTAAGCAAATCGATATCAGAAAGCGGGGTATCATTCTACTACATGATATCCATCCCCAGTCGGTAGTCGCACTAAAACTGATTACGGATTATTTACGTCAGCAAGCGTATCTGGTAAAACCACTTCCTGAAATTATTGGCGCTGTGCGCGAGAAATCTTTTGGATCACCGTAAGATTTTCTTAGCATTTGCTATAATATTCACTTTTCTATACTTACCTGCGCAGGCTAGCTGGAAGTTGCAAGAGCTTGCACGTGGTTCGAATGCTTTATTGGTTGAAATGGATTTACTATTAGCGCATAAAAAAACCGGCTGTAAATTAGATGCGGCAAGCGTAAGCCAGTTATCGCAGAATTTACGCATGCTGGTTGATACGCGTGCGACCGAACTGAAAGATAATAAAGAGCAAATTGTAAGTTTACTAAAAACGTGCAAAAAAGATTGCACCTGCGATACTTACGAGTACGCACTTGAAAAAATAACTGAATCAGAAACGTTTTCCACCACGACTAAGCTTTCAGCGGAACAGCGCCAAACGTGTGCTAAAAAGCTTCCGCCTTTTTGCCAATCAAGATTGTTTAAGGCGATCAAATAAAAAAAAGGCAAGATGTAAAAATCTTGCCTTTTTAGTTAGAAATAAGTGCTGACTCATAGTTAGTGAGCACGAATTTCAGAAGTCTTCTTAGAGTTATCAGGTTTTTGAGTCTCTGACGCTTCTAAATAATCAGCGCGCATATTCAGATAGTCTTGGCCAATAACATACCGTGTATCGGCGTCTATCGCTTTACGCACTTGTTTTAACATTTCATCTTCTTCTTCTTCGATGTGATGTTCGACAAGTTCTGCTAATACTTTTACCTTTGCCATCCAAACGTCTTCATCTTCAGGCTCAGGAGTCAATTCTTCCATTAACTGTGCTGCTAGGGCGTGTTCGACGTCGCCTTCGAAGGCGTCTTCGCGTAATTCATTTTCATCTTTCATGCGCACGTATAAAGTTTCTTGCTCGGGCTCTGCGTGATTTTTTAACATCGGCATGAACTCTTCAAAGGTCGAACGCTTTTCAGCGAATTCAACGTCTGAACCTTTTAAGACCTGAAGTAATTCTTTGATCGGTTTGTGATCTTGAAGAATTAGTTCCACGATATCTGGCTTATTTTCAGATTTAGCCAATTTAGCAGTGGCTTTACCTTTAGCAGATCCAGCCGACTTAGTTTTAGCCATGGGCATTGCTGTTGATTTTGCTGCTGACTTGGCCGGTGCTTTTGCCATTGATTTGCTTGCGGATTTTTTTACTGTTTTTTTCTTCATTGTATTTCCCTTTCAAGTTGAACTGCGCTGACGACCAGCTGTAACATAGCAAAACAGGTACCCTTAAAGCAGCCATCTTTAAAGCCAAACAAGTCGAATTTCTGAGGTTTTTCGGGGTAAAAACTGACTACTGGGGCAATTTAACCAGGTACGATTCAACTTTTTGCAGTTCTATAAGCGAATTTTTTAAGGCCTCTTCGCGCCAAAAACTATCGGTAGGGTAGAATAAATCTAAGAAAAGTGAATCAATATTTTTTGCTGAATCAGAATTTGCAGAAAAATGAAACTTTTGATTTTCTAAAATCATACGGCGTAGTGATTCGATCGAGCCCAATGTTTGCTGACTGTTTAAAGTACCAAATTCAAACACCACGCCAAAAATCAGATTGCCAGGGTCCGATTTTGATCCCAAGTAACTTAGCATATCGCCAGTCACTTTATAAAACGATTTCTGATCGCCGTAGTCAATTCGACCAGGTGAAAAAATCGTGTTTAATAGCGGCGCCGTCGGTTGGGATTTTGAATTTGCCAGAATATGAAGTTTATTTTTTTCACCATATCCAGTGTGCAGGTCGACGACAAAAACCTGAGCGTACTTAGTAAAGATTTCGCTGTGCAGTTGATCTAGAATTGTTTTTTGGTAGGCGGGCTGTAGGCCCCCATAATAAATTCCTTTAGGATGGCTGTACTGTCCAAGCAGTATAGACCGCCTAAGCATCTCGGTGGAATTTTGAAAGATAAGTTTTAAAGCCGAAAAGACAAATAGTGGTCTGCTTAAAAAATTTAATTTTACCGACGTCGAAGGATTTAGAAACGAGTTTATTTCAGAATAGTTCGCATTTTTAGTTAAATACTGTTTTTCATCCGCTGAAAAATTTCGGTTCAGATCAATATTGTTTCTATCCGTTCGACGAAAATTTTTAAATCCATACGGGTTAAGTGCGTGGACAAATAGATAATCAGAGGGTGAATTAGCTTTTATATTTTTTAAAATATAAGACTGAACTGCAGAACCGGTGAAGCCTTCGATGCCATGCAGTCCTGAAATAATCACGATAAGAGTGGGGGCCTTTTTTGTGTGCTGAATCCAGGTCACATCGGTCACAAGGGATGCGTCACCAGGATCTGGAAATTGCATTTGATATATTGATTTGTCCTTAGACGTTTCAACTGCTGCGACCGAGCGCAAGTACTGACTGCGGGAATCGGCATACGTAGTTTGAAATAGCGAAACATCAGCATAGGCCGCCAACGGCAGTAAAAATAAGCTCCAGATCGCAACACGCATACCATGAGTGTAGCAAACGCATTATAAAAAGGCATATAAAAGACGTGACATTCGGGAATTAAATGAATATCTTCACAACACAATTACCTGTCGCGGGGTGGAGCAGCCCGGTAGCTCGTCGGGCTCATAACCCGAAGGTCGTAGGTTCAAATCCTGCCCCCGCAACCAATTCGAAATCGGTACGAACCGATGTCCTTGGCCTTAAGGCCCCAGAGCTACCCTCAGAACCTATACCAAAATTCAAGTTTCCATTCCCATTTTTCAAATGAATCACTTCTCGTTTTTTCCCATAAATCTCTACAATTGCTACGTTTTCCTTAATAACAATCCGCCTTATGTATTCCTTCAAAATCTCAGCCTGAACAGTTACTGGCTGCTTTTCA
>JANPNP010000513.1:0-2711 GCA_031427535.1 Bdellovibrionales bacterium
GGATCGCTGTCTTCTTTTTCAATATCTAATTTTTCTGACTGAGATTCTAAATCAACAAGAGCCTTATCATTTCGTGTGATGTCTTCTTGCTTGATAACGCCCAAACGAACGTTCATTTCTAGTAAGCGTTTATCAAATTTCAAACCTTCAAGAGCTTTATTAAGTGACATGGGGACCTCGGTTATTTTGTGAATGCAGACGCTAATCTGATTAATTAATAAGCTTATGTGTACCGCATACTGTATCTAAAATCTAGCTGAATTCGAAAAAAAATTAGCCGACAAATTAGCCCACAACTCAGCCTAATTATCTTTAATTCCAATACTTCGGCCCATCATCCTTTTGACCGACTTTGTCGTTATCTACAACTAGGCGCAAATTCGAGGTCTTCTTTTTAAGCTTAGCTTTGGTCTGCTGCAGCTTCCACCGCGCACTAAGTAAAAGAAACACGTAGCCAACAATAGCACCGCCCAAATGGGCTAAATGGGCGACCTCGCCGCCGGCAACGCCAGTAGTTAACAGGGATGCTAGCGAAAGGGCCGACGTGATAAGTGCAAAGTATTTAGCCTTTAGCGGTAAGATCCCAAAAACATAAATGATTCGTTCAGAAAATATTATTCCGTAAGCTACTAACAGTCCGAATAGTGCCCCTGAAGCACCCATAACCGGTGTGATGAGCGGCGCTTGTGCGCCCGTGATTGCCGAATAGATGCCAACGCACAGGCAGTACAAAATGGCGGCGCCGATACCTGTAACGAAAAAGTAGATCGTAAAAAACTTCGCGCCCCAGTGCTTTTCTAAATCAGAACCCACGAACCACAACATAATCAAATTGAAAAAAAGGTGAAAAGGCGAACTGGTCGAGTGAAAAAATATGTAGGTCCCAAGTTGCCACAACCAAAACTTAGCAATGACCAAATCGGGATGTAAAATAAACCACGTACTTAAATTTACTTGAAACATTTTATCCAAAACGATTTGCACCACGATCCAGACCGCGATCATAGCAATCGCTAATTTTTTAACGACGGGTGTAAGTGGCGCCATTTGCACTTGGTTCATATAATTCCTTTAAGCTTTCTTTTTCACAGCAAGCTTTTTAAAATACTTTTCAAAGCGCTTGAAAGTTTGCGCCAAGGTTTCGATCGTCAATTTAGTCTCTGCAATTAGCGGGAAAAAATTTAGATCCCCATGCCACCTAGGAACGATGTGGTAGTGCAAATGATCTGGTATTCCAGCACCTGCCGTTGCACCATGGTTCATACCCACATTGAAACCCGACGGCTGATAAATATCTTGCACAGCAGCCATTGCTAGCTTCAACGTTTTTTGTAAATCTGCGTAAGCATCATCACTGAGATCAAAAATATTTCCTTGATGCTCTAAAGGTAATATCAACACATGCCCACTGTTGTATGGAAATTTATTTAAAACAATCTGGCTGTGTTTTGATTTGAAAACACAAAGTGAATTCAAACCAATAGACTTACGCGCGCTAAGGCAAAATACGCATTCGTCTGATTTTATTAATTTTCGTAAGTACTTCATGCGTGCCGGTCTAAACATGATATCACGTTCGATCGGCCAAATTTGGTGATCTAACTGAATATTTTTAGACGCAGCCGTTTTTTTCACAAATCTTTATTCCCAGTAGCCAGGCATTAAAAAAAGTGGCTGATTTAAATATTTGGTTTTCATGATAGTCTTCACCACGTCGGCTGCAGCACCCTGTTTTGAAAAAATAGATTTTGTCTTTTCTAACGTGTTAAGTTCATCATCTTCAGCATCACCAAAATTAAGATAATCCAGAAAATTCATTTTATCTTTTTTGGGTCTAAATAAACGGTAATCATCACCCAACTTAGCGTCTGCGGCTGCTATACGAACAGCATCTTCAAAGGTACCTTCGGCGTCAGCCAGTTTATATTTAACAGCCGAAGCACCCGTCATCACCCGGCCATCGGCAATGGCTGTAACATCGGCTTTTTCCATGTTGCGTGCGGTCGCTACGGTATCGCGAAACTGCGCATAAACTTCATCGATCATATCTTGAAATAAAGCGCGCTCATCCTCACGCATTGGGCGGTATTCAGAACCAGAATCTTTAAACTTACCTGAGGTAATTGTGTACCGCTTAATCTTGGCCCAGCCGTAAAGCTCTTCGAGATTTGCAAATTCCATGATGACACCGATGGATCCTACCAACGCGCCCGGAGCCACAATGATTTTGTCACAGGCAAGGGCCGCGTAATAACCACCACTGGCCATCAAACCCGTTGAAACACAAATGACAGGTTTTTTAGTTTCAGTTTTAGCACGTAAAAGTTCAAAATAAATTTCCTTGCGATGGACCAACGGCACCGCCGGGTGAATTGATATCAACAACGATGGCTTTAACTGAATCGTCTTTACGATACTTTTTTAAGTTCGCCAGAAATTTTTTGCCGTTCATGATAACGCCGTGAAGTTCCAGATGCAGGATCTCATTTTTAGAAAACGATTTTTCAGTGTCGTCGTTTTTATTGGTGAAGTATTTGAAAACTCCGTAACCGATGAAAAGTAACACAAGACCCACGACAAATTTTTTATCGCCGGGTATGACTGGGGCGGCCGGGCCGCTTGCATCGTCGCCGCACTGCATCCCGAGCGCGTCATCGGACTGGTGAGCGGAGCCGGTTACAACATCTTTGATCATGCTCACGCCAACGCGC
>JANPNP010000514.1:0-2953 GCA_031427535.1 Bdellovibrionales bacterium
CTCGATAAAGTTCAAATCTTTAAATTGCATAGACGAAACTTGTACAGGCTCAATTAACTCATGACAAGGTATCCAAGCGTAATACATAATTTTTATTGGGAGAGTCCATGAGCGGTCAGCACGAACACCATCACAGTCATGATCACAGCCACAACCATGATTCGCTATCTGAAAAAAATATACACAGCCGCGCGTTTAAGTGGGGAGTAGGTCTTAATTTTCTATATGTGATTATCGAGCTGGTTTATGGATTCAAGATTGATTCTTTGGCCCTTATAGCGGATGCCGTTCATAATTTTGGCGATGTTTGCGGGCTTTTAGTCGCTTGGCTTGGGTTTGTTCTGCTTCGTCGGAAGGCTACGGCACGTATGTCTTTTGGTTTAAAAAAGTTCTCAATTTTAGCGGCCTTTGCAAATTCAGCCATTATGCTTGTGACAACTATCTGGATCTGTAAAGAGGCACTTGAACGCTACACGTCTGACAGTCCTTTACCCGGTCTTACCATTATGATCATTGCGGCAATTGGCGTGGTCATTAATTTCTCGACCGCAATTTTATTTCATCAAGAGGCTGACCAAGATCTAAATATGAAAGCCGCCTTTCTTCACTTGATGTCCGATGCCGTGGTTTCGGCCGGGGTTATCGTTGCTGGTTTGTTTATTTACTACAAAGGTTATACCTGGATCGATCCGCTAAGCAGTGCCATCATCGCCATTTTTATTTTTGCATCAACTTGGGGCGTGTTTAAAGAATCATTTCAGTTACTGATGGGCGGAGTTCCAAAAAAGATTAACCCAACCGAGGTTAAAAACTTTCTTGAAAAACAAGTTGGCGTGACTGACGTTCACTTTATGCATATCTGGGCACTAAGTACGACGGAAACTATGATGGTAGCCCACTTAGTTATTCCTTCAGGCCGTCCAACTGACGGTTTTATTGCTGAGCTTCGCCATCAACTAAGTCACAATTTCCCAATCCACAAGACAGTGTTTCAAATCGAAATAGACGGCAATGATTGCATCATCTAAAAGAGCCAGTTGGCAGAAATGCTCTAATTGTACTTAATGGCCACTTCGAAACATGTATAGTTATAATTATAGATATAGGCCATTCACTTAAAATCCGACGTATTTGCGTCCATGCAATCGGGGATCAATCCCCGAGCCCCAGGTTCCACTGCCATCGTGGCAGTGGAAGAGTATGCCACTCAAAAATTATTAACGAAATCGCCCCAAAGTTTTTTCTAAGCAAAAAACGCATTTGACTTGAGTTGTTTGTTACTTCTTTGTCCCGATGTTTGCCGTTGGAACACTATGCCAACGGCAAACATCGGGACAAAGATGTCTCATGTATCTATGCTTGCAATAGCGAAATCGACACAAACTGATACTTTTCTAAGTTTGCTTCCAAAAAGTAAGTAAAAAATTGCAGACGTTAGGTTAATTTAAAGTATTTTTAGGATACAGCCGATCGTATGATCATGGTAAATTATATTTTCGCTTTTAGTTTTTTAGTACTTCTTGCTTTGACTTACTAAAGTCGTTCGATAATTTCTTTATAGACTTGCAATAGGTTTTTTGCCGCCACCGGTAGATTGCTTTTCCAATTTGAAAACACATCCTGCCCCGAATTATCGCTAACAAATTTTACTGCATGAAATGGAATGCGGGACTGCTGCGCCACGAATGCCAACGCATAACCTTCCATGTCCATGATATCATAAAAGCTTTTCTCTGAAGCTACGCTATACTCTGAAGCTACGCTATACTCGATAAAATCGGCAGTTCCACAAATAGCTTTTGGCAAATCTGTAAGGTAGTGCGACGTTATTATTTTTTTACTGGGCACTGATTTTTTTGCAATGTGCCGTTGGACAAATGCTGAGCATTCGACCGTCTTTCCTTGTGGAAGTTGAAAGCTTCCAGCTGTGCCTAAATTCAAAATTGCCTTTGGTTTTAAATCGTAAATAGCGCGGGTTAATGAATAGGTGGATTTTACAGAACCAATACCTGTGTAAAGCGGCTGCAGCCCCGCATTTTCAAAAAGACCTTGGGACTCTTCGGCTAATGCCATAACAAGTAAAATTTCTTTAGGGTCTAAACTTGCCATCTTTTGACTATGCAATGTAGAACTAAGTTATGACAAGTCTAACAGCACAACGGGTAGCCAGGCATATTGTAACTATTTGCGAACGACTGCATGCGCGGAACATGCTGGCTGCGGCCGACGGCAATGTCAGTTACCGGGTGACGGATGATGAAATTTTAATTACGCCGTCCGGAATTGCCAAAGCATTTATGGATCCTGAGCAAATGGCTATCATTAATTTAAAGGGCGAAACTATAAGTGGTAATCCTTCCAGTGAAAAATTAATGCATCTTGAAGTTTACAGACAGTGTGCTCGTGCGAAGGCGGTTGTGCATGCGCATCCACCTACGGCAATTGCTTGGACGGTGGCCCGCCCCGAACTTGAAAAACTTCCTAGCGAATTTTTATCAGAAGTTATTTTAGCCACCGGCGATATTCCGTTTGTACCTTATGCTCGGCCCGGAACCGCCGACATGGGGAAAGTTTTAATTCCGTACTTAGCAAAACATCAGGCAATGATCTTAAGAAATCACGGGGCATTAACCTGGGGCGCAGATTTAGACGAAGCCTACCGGGGCATGGAGCGTATTGAACATTCGGCACAAATTCTTTCGGCAGCTAGCCGGTTAGGCTCTTTAACTGCATTACCAAAGGCTGAGGTTGAATACCTGTATGAGCTGCGAAAGAAAATAGGGGATGTTTTACTATGATCACGCTGCGCTCGATGGCTCTTGAAGCTGACGTGTTTGAAAATAAAATAGATCTACGTCTGTTAGATCAGACGCGCCTGCCTGCAGAAGAAAAGTGGATATTAATCGAAGACACCGCGCAAATGATTGAGGCCATCAAAGCTTTGCGCGTTCGG
>JANPNP010000515.1:0-2721 GCA_031427535.1 Bdellovibrionales bacterium
TTTTTTCACCTTAATTATTTATGCAGTCAACGTGTGGTCTTTAAGAGCAACGTTTAAAGTTATTGCTGTTTCTATCGCGGCACTTTTAACTTTAGGTTTTTCGTACACGTCATTCTTGCAAACTAGAACTTGGCAGAATTCCATGACGCTATGGCAGAATGCCCTAGATACTTACCCTAACAGCAGTGTTGCAAACAATAATCTGGCAGCTGAATACTTTAAATTAAACAAGTTAGATCGTTCAATCCAGCTTTTTGAAAAAGCGATTGAACTTGACCCAACGTTTGCGGAACCTAAGTACGGATTGGGTGCATTGCATACAAATTTGAAAAATTTCGATTTAGCAAAAGGATTGCTGGTGGATGCCATTTTGCTAAATCCAAATGATCGGACTGCACACTACAACTATGGCGTATGGGCTGAAACACAAAGTTTGTGGCCCCAGGCGCTTGAAAGTTATCAAAAATCTGTAGCTTTAGATCCTTATTTTGCAAATGGTTATGTGAACCTTTCATCAGTTTATTTCAGACTAGGCAACTTCGCTGAGGCAAAAGAAAGTTTATTTCGACTATTCGAATTTAACAGATCCTTACCCGAAGCTTACAATAACATGGGACAAATCTATTTGGCTGAAAATAATACTACTAGCGCGATCTCTAATTTTGAAAGCGCTCTAGTAATAAAAAATGATTTTCTTGCGGTTTATGAATCTTTAGCGAAAGCGTATCTACTAAACGGTAATCCGGATAAAGCTCAGGCAACAATGCGTAGGTATTTGCAATTAACGGGGAAGTAGACCTAATTTGAACTTACCGGACTACCACCCAACGTAAGCACAAAATTATCTTCGGAACGAAAGCCAATTTTCCACCCTGCGCTTTGCATCAGTTCCAAACGCTTTGGACTTCTTTGGAAGTAATTACTGAAATCTTCGTTAGTGACTACGATCATTTTAATCTGGTTACCAGTAAGAAACTGTAAAAATTCATCATCTTGATAAATTGTTTGCTGGTATCGCTTTATGTAATCTTCGCCGTAAAGATCTGTGCGTGAATCAATAACTATGCGCATGTTGGGAAAAAAGTTGTAAACTAGCTGATCGCTAGCATGTAGCTATTAAAAACTGGGCCTGTGTAATTTTGCGTTCGTAGCCACTGAATTGTGGTTAGATTCAGTGGCGCCTGGAAATTTGTGCCGATTTTTACCTGAATGTAATTTCCTGCAGTTACGACAAACACAAAATTTACGACTAGCAAAGCTGCTAATGCGGCTGTAACTTTCTTTACTACTACAGGGGAATACGTGGCAGTTATCGCAATGATAATCGGAATAGTGGCCAAATAAAAATAGACCACATGGCGAAGAGCTAAAAGCGATAGCACGGCGAATGATAAGTACACCAAACGATCAAAATTAGAAATTTTACGAACGTTTTTTAAGATGATAATTAATGAAATTACTAAGTAACAGACATAAAAATAGAATGATGGGGTTTTACTAAATGCAGATGAAAACGGTGGTTGCCATTCAGCGATAAACGTTTTCATGTAGGCCGAGCTTGAAATATGTGCTGCACTTTGAAAGATTTCGTAGCCGTAGGGATTAATCAAACATGCAATGAACAAAGCTAGGAACAGAAAAACAATTGGCTTTAAAGAATTTCTTGTTCCAAATCGAAATTTATCTAACAACATCGAAAAAAGATAAACTGCAACATACACAAGCGCCAGGACGAAAGAGCCGTGGATATTGGCCCACAGTAACGTCAGTAAGAATAAGGCTACTATTTTCCAAATGTTTTGACGTACAATAAACTTATGAAATAAGAATAGAAAAGCAGCAAAATAAATAAATGCTAAGTTTTCTGCCCGAAGGGTTAAGCGAAAGCTTAGAAAGACTGAAATTACTGACGATAGCATTAGTACCAATCGTAAATTGCCACCCCGAAGACGCAGTAGCAGGAATACAAAGCTAAACAGTGCAGAAGCAATGCCCAGTTTTGCTAGTGCGTAGCCTATGCCGGAATCACCGGACCAATTGGCAATCAAACTCATGATGACAGAGGCAAACCATTCATGAACCAGAAATGGATAATCACTGGCCACCGTGAACGGATACAAAGCGGTTTCGGGCAAAGCAAAATTCTTCCAGATATAATCACCGACGGCGGCTTGAATCCAGAAGTCGTTTGAAGAAAATCCGTTAAAGTGAAGAGCGAACAAAGTGGCGGCACTTAAAATTATAAGTAGATACGTAAGCCACCTACTGTGCACTGGGCGCATCCTTTAGCTTAAGTAAAACGGCATCGTTCGGAAACTTTGCAAGTGCAACTATTAGAAAAGCATCAAGCTGTGGCTTTAATCCTAACTGTAACAGCGCTGCTGCGTAGGCACGATGGGACTTTATATCTTGTCCTTCAAGAGCAATTTTTAAAAAGCTTTCGCCTTTACCGGGTAGTCCCATAAAAAGATAGGCGGATCCTAAGTTTGTGACGGCCGTGAACCAAGCGGTACTTTTTTCAACACTACCTGAAATGGATTTTTCAAAATAGGGAATAGATTCTTCAAAGCGCTTTAGTTTAAATAGTTCCAGCCCAAGATTATTGTTTAAATAAAAAGAAGTTGGGTCGATTTGTAAATCATGAAGATACAGACCCATGGGACTTTTCCAGTTTTGAATGCGGGCATGGGTGCGCACGGCAAGCGCCGCCGACACCAAAAC
>JANPNP010000516.1:0-3113 GCA_031427535.1 Bdellovibrionales bacterium
GGGTCATATTTCTTTTTTAATCGAAGAAATTCAGGCATTTGCGGATATGCTTTTAAAACCTGATCCTTGCGTGCCCAGCGGTGATAGGTCAGGAAGTAGCTGCCGCCGTGTTCAAGAGCGCGGTCAATAATTAGTTGAAATTCTTTTTTAGCTTTTTCAATTCCTTGCGGTGAATGCTCGACGTGAAAGTTAAAAACGGTAGCGGCGTAACTCTGCTTCGCCCAGGCAAGAAAACTTTCGCTATCTTTTTCAATTAACCTGACAGTACCGTAAACGGCGTTTGTGCCATTTTTTCTAAAGTCGTCACGAAGCTGGTCGAATAACGTTTTTAGCTTTTCTCGGGGAACATAAATTTCACTAATCATTTCAGATGAATTGCCATTTGGGTCAAATTTTTGGTGGTAATTGTCGACGTAAACTCCCATTTGATGTGTGTCTGTTCGGTAGAATTGTCCGTTAGTAGATAAGTAAAACTTTGAATAGATATCAAAAGCACGTGACTTATCTGTGTGTGCAAGACCAAGTAAGCGGTGCCAATCATCGCCCTTCATTTCTTGTTGTTCGCCAGCAACAGTTAGCGGTTTCTTTAAGGGTTTGTATAACGAATATATTCCGCGCCGCATGAAATCGTCTGATTTTGGATCGATAGCGAATTGAAAATCGCCGTAAAGATATCCGTCGCGAATTCGACTAGAAACTAATGGCATGAAATCTTTGACTTCGATCAGTTGTACAACACGTTGTAGAACTTTAACCGCTGAAAGTCGGATCTTTACATTCCCGATAACTCCAAATAATCCGTACCCGCCAATAACTAATTGAAATAGCTCTTTGTTTTCGGCTCGACTGCACGTTATTAAATTTCCATCGGCATCGATCAGGGTGAAAGATTCGACATCATCAATCATAGGTCGCATTTTTAGTCCGCGGCCATGAATATTAGACGACAATGCACCACCTATGCTAAGCCGGTCTGCGCCAGTTTATTTTTGTCTAATGCCCCATTGCTTCGTCAAGCCGTCTTGATTTTTGTACAGCGATTCAACAAGTTCGGGCCATTGAATTCCCGATTGGACTTCGACAACTCCATTAACTGCATCCAAACCCATAACCTTATTAAAACCAGACATGCTTAGATTAACTGTGCCTGCCCCGAATTGTTGACCGCCCATGGAATGCTTTCCACCGCTGATGCTAATGTATTGCCCGCTACTTTTTGCATCCCGTACAGCTGCTTGTATTTCTTCAACAGATTTTGGTGTAATTACCGCCGCATGATTCGTAAGGTTCAGCTGCGAATGAATATCATTAAGCACCACAACCTTAGCACCGGGCTGATTTTCCTTTACGGGCGTACTGAGTGTTTGTGTGTGAGTACATCCCAATACAACAAGTAGAAATATTGCAATTACAGTTTTTAGTTTCAAAGATAAACCCTTTCAAAAGTTAATAAACCCTTAGCTCCTCTGAAAAGAACCAAAAGGCCAAGTGCCTGCAGCAAATGATAAGTCGAGTTATGATTAAAATAGATTGGATGAATGGAAATGCCTAGCTGTTGAATGAATGCCGCTGCAAAGCTTATTAAAATACCGTAGATAATCAGTAAAAATAATTTGTTATGGATCTTTCTATAACGCCAAACACATACTGCTAGTAAGGCACTCATTGCGGGAATATAATTTAAAATAACGACTATGAAACTTTGTGAATAAAATAGAACAATACCTGCGTAAACTAAAAAAAGAAAAACCGAAAAGATGATCCATCCCTTTAACTTATTTGAACCGGATAAAAGTAGACCTGCTAAAGTCCAAGCAGTGGCTGCGGTGATCCCAATAGCTAAAAGAGTCCCTGGCCAAAGCAATTTGAATCCTAAAGTAGATTCATCCAAAAAAGAAACCGTGTACAGTGCCCCCGGTCAATGAGGCAAATGCGATCGAACTAAAAAAAACAATCCACAGCATCTGCAGCTGACTTGAAACTGAATTCTGTTTCCATAAATTCCATGCAAACCAAGAACATAAAATAGCTAATCCATAATCTGTTAGCGTTACATCGGGTTCAGTCAAATTTTCACCTCAGTTATATTTCTAAATTTTATTATTTTCGCCACGGCTGACCATCCACTAACAAATCTTTCACTTGCGACTGACCGCTGCGGGTAAGCGACAAAACAATGCTAGCGGTTTTAGATTGAACTTGCGCTTCAAGATCTTTTGCTTTTTCTTGTGGTACATAATACTTTTCAATGCCGGCTACGAAGCGGCCATTAATGCAGTCGCCGGCGATTAATTTTTTGCAACTATCAGGTTCGGAAAAAGAGAACATCTTTGGTTCTAGACAAACATAACCTGTTTGCTGACCAAGATTTGCGGCACAGATGTTTTCAACACCGTAGTCGATTCGGTAAATTAAATAATGCCCTGCCAGCAAATCGCGCGGGTCATATCCTGTGATTGGAAGTACGACTTCGGTTCCAAAAGAAAGAACATATTTTTTATACGCTGTAAGAGCTGCTAATGCAAAGATTGGAATCGCTAAAGCAATAACCAACATTTTTTTTGAATGAATCACTTTGCCCACCCTTCAGCCCACACGGCAATTTGGGTTCTGTATTTATTCCAGCCAATAGCCATTGCGATAACTAAGCCGCCTGATATAATTAGGCCGAACCCTGTCAGTGCCAGTCCTCCGAAGGCTTCAAAATATAAAACCAGAACACGAAGTCCGACTAAAAACAAAAACCACTGAAACAAACGGCGCTCTTGCATGCTAGCTAAAAATATAGCGATCAACCCAAGCACAGCAATTGTACACGAAGCATAGGCAATTGATGTTTTAATCTCGAATAGCGGCAAATGAAATGGAATAAGAAAAATTCCGAGTGTTGCTAACAACAAAATTTTCTGAGTTTTTCTGTATTCAAGACTTTGCCATATGGCGAAAGCTGCAAACGCTGCTAGCACATATCCAGGAACGTACGCCATAACCCCTTGATGTAATCCGCCCTTAACAAAGTGATGCAGTTCTGAAACAACAAGCGCTACTAGACCTGCTATAAGTGTCCACCAGCGAAATGCCCGGGTCGGGCCCGTTTCGCCACCCATGGTTTT
>JANPNP010000517.1:0-3113 GCA_031427535.1 Bdellovibrionales bacterium
GCCAGCATGCCCACCGTGTTGCGCACCGGCTCCCAAAGCTCGAAACCCGTCGCCGCCGTCAGGCAGCCCAGGCCGATAGCCCAGGGCAGCGGGTTCTTCAGCATGCCCTTCATGGCATTGCCCACGGCGCGCGAGACGCCGTGCTGATTGGCGCCGTCCAGCCGCGACAGTGCGATGCACAGCGATGAAGTGACCACCATGTCGATGGCCAGGGCGACGATGGCCGGGCCGGCGGCGCGTGGGCCAAGCAGGGCCACCAGCAGCGGCACGCCCATGAAGCCAGAATTCGGAAACGCCGCGACCAGGGCGCCGAAAGACGCGTCGTTCCAGGCCAAGCGCAAGTTGATGCGCGGGCTTGTAAGCTCCGGAAAACTGTGAATAGAAGCCTTTGCTTTGTCCGTAACGGAACTGCGTTGCTAACAACGGTCGAAAAATAACTTTTTCCGTATCTGGTTTATCAATACTGTAGTCAATTGGTAAAACCGCACCCTGAAATTTTATGTTCTGCGGTGGTGGCCGAAACCAGGGATTAGTATTTTCAAACTGACCATCTTTAATTTCATAGCTTGCGCCCTGATCGGGTAAAAAAAGATAGGATGCAAATAAAGTTAGACCCCAGTCAGATGTTTTTCGGTCCCAAAAATAACCAAATAGTCCCTGGTTTTCGGGTTGTAAAGAATTCCATCGAAACTGAGGTTGAAAAAAACCAAGATTAAAATCGCTATCTAACGAAGACCAATTCCACAATTTACGTCCGAAGTATATTTTTGTTGCTTCATCAGTCGGTAAATAGAAATAAAGTTCGCGCACGTTCAAGTAGCTTAATGCCGAATTTCCCGGAGCATAATATCCGGATGCGCTGACCATAAACAATTCGGGTTCTTTTTCATTTGATTGTAGTGTTGCTCCTAAGAATGCGAAATTGCTAGGCTGCTGTTTATCATAGTCACTACTAATGAATGACAAGCCCTTCAACTCTAACGACGTCAGCGTCTCAGAATGAGAAGTTTGCCCAAGCAGGCTGATGACTAGAATTGAGACAATTTGCAACAACGTCTTCATACAAACATGTAGTTCAAGTGTTGTGCCTTCCACAGAATGCCCATTCATCCCAAACAGCAGCCCAAAATCATTACAAAATATTTGGCAAGACAGTCATAGACAGGTGCCAGATTTTGTAAATAACATACAAGCAATGAAGATTTTAATTATTCGGTTTTCAAGCATTGGAGACGTAGCACAAGCACTTAGTATTCCCGGTTTTTTATTAGAAGCAGATCCCAAAACAGAAGTTCATTTTGCCACGCGAGCGGATTTAGCTCCGCTCGCGCAGAATAATCCGTTCATTCAAAAAGTGTGGCCGTTGGATAAGGGCACAGGCATATCTGGATTATTTCGACTTATTCAGCAACTCAGACGCGAGCGTTTTACCCACATCTACGATGCACACAATAATTTACGCTCGTTCTTAATACGCTTATGCATTCCGTCACCCAAAAAATTAGTACGCCCGATGTTTAGATTTAAGCGGCTTATGCTTTTAAAATTTCATGTCAATCTTTTCGAGAAACCATTTTCTGGACAACGCGATTTAATACAGCCGTTGGCAAAATGGAATTATAATTTCAAGCTTCCGAAGATACCACAGATTTTCTTAAATCAAGCCACGGTTGACGAGGCTTTCGCAATTCTATCAAAATTCTCTTTACAAGAATATTATGTACTTGTGCCGTCTGCTACCTACGAATTAAAACGTTGGCCCATTTCTCATTGGCAACGGCTCATTGAAATAAACTCCGAGAAAAAATTTGTGGTGCTTGCTGGAAAAGATGATTCGTTCACAGCCCATTTAGATGTTTTCAAAAATGTCATTAATCTAACCGGAAAGACTACCTTACTGCAATCAGCTGCAGTCATTCGTAACGCAATCGCAGTCGTAAGCAATGATACAGGTTTGTTACATATCGCAGAACAATTGGGAAAACCGGCCATTGCGCTGATGGGTCCTGCCCCGTTTGGTTTTCCATCTAGACCTTTGACAGTTATACTTGAACGGGAATTGAAATGCCGACCGTGCAGCAAGCACGGTCAAGGCCCTTGTGTAAATCCGGTTTTTCAAGATTGCTTGCGGTCAATTAGTCCCGAACACGTTTCTGAAAGGTTAAATCAAATTTAATGATGAAATATATCTTACTTATTTTTTATCGCCCCCTGTACGCCGTCTTAAAATGGGTATTGATAGGTATTCAATCCAAATTGAACAGAAAATTAAAACTGTGGACAGATCTCCGACAACAGCCGACACAATTTCCACTTTTAAAAGATCGCGTTATATGGTTGCATGCTTCCAGTGGCGAGATTGAATATCTTAAATCGTTCATTCGTGAACATAAAAAACTAAAGCCCCATGTCTCGGTGGTTGTGTCATACTCATCCCCTTCAGCGCCAAAATTGTTTGATAATATTAAGTCTGTGGTTGACTGCTTCTTTCCGCTTCCGTGGGATCAACCGGCGCAGCTGGGTTTAGTCTTTGATCAACTAAAACCAGAAGCCTTCTTTTTCGGTAGAACTGACTTGTGGCCGGAATTAATTTACCAATTAGCAAATCGACGCATTAAAACATATGTGATTGCTTATAATCCAAATTTAAATTTTTGGAATCGATTGTGGTCAAAGATTTTTTTGCAGTCTTTTAGTGGAGTTTTTTGCACGCACGCATCCCAAGAAGTTGTCTTAAAAACTTTGGTTACCAAAAGTACGGGGGTTGTTACCACAGGCGACACACGCTTTGATCAGGTTTTTTGGCGCTTGCAACAACCTTCTAAAGTGCCATTTCAAATTGCTAGCCCGTATATTGTTCTGGGTTCAACTTGGACTGAAGATGAAGCCGTGTTCATACCCGTATTAAAACAAATAAAACAGCTCGGTTTTCAAGTGGTATGGAGCCCGCACGAGGTCGAACTAGATAACATCCAGCGGATCGAAAAAATTCTGCTGCAGCAAAGTTTAACATTCGAGAAGTTATCTGATATAAACTCGACCCACGCGGATGTGATTTTAATAGATAAAATTGGTTACTTAGCTGACTTTTACCGGTTAGCAGATGCAGCGTT
>JANPNP010000518.1:0-1882 GCA_031427535.1 Bdellovibrionales bacterium
ATTGCAGGCTCCAACCACTGGAGCCTATCAGGGTGCATTCATGGATTTCGGGCCTACTGCCAGTGAAGTATCTGAAACAAAAATAGACTCTTACCAAAACTTATCAGGTCGTAAAGCTGTTTGGGCTTATTTTGCCAACGATTGGATCGATGGCAAAATAGAATTCCCTAAAAACTCTGCCCAAATAATTCGAGACAAAGGATTAGTTCCATATGTTCGCCTGATGCCATGGAGTGTGATGGTAGGATCTGCAAAAAAGGCAGACACCATTTTTCCAATGCAAAGTTTTTTAAATGGTTCGCACGATATGCAACTGCAAAACTATTTCCGAGCTGTTAAAAGTTTCGGATCACCCATTATGATGGAATTCGGCCCTGAAGTTAATGGCGACTGGTTCCCTTGGAATGGCACTTGGAATGGCGGTTCAAAGCGAAATGGTTACGGGGATCCAAATCACCCCGATGGGCCAGAAAGGTTCAGAGACGTCTTAAAACGTGTCATCAGTATTTCTCGAGCAGAGGGCGCTAATAATATCACTTGGGTTTTCCACGTCGATTCAGCAAAATCGCCAGAGTCAGAGTGGAACAATCCAAAATATTATTTCCCTGGGGATGAGTACATCGACTGGATTGGTATTAGTGTTTTTGGCGCGCAGTTGCCAAATCATGAATGGTCCGAATTTCAAAAAAAATTAAAACGATTTCTACCCGACCTGGTTGCGCTAAATAGCAATCGACCTTGGATGGTGTCAGAAATGGCTGTTATCGAAGATGCAGCTGATTCTGATCGCAAGGCTGACTGGCTACAGCAAGCTTTGCAAACAGTCGAATCTGGCATTTTCCCTTCTTTAAAAGGAATTACCTATTGGCATTCTCCTGGTTGGTTGAAGGATGGCTCTGCCAACTTCAAAATAGATTCCTCTTATTTAACACTAGAAACATTTAGACTGGAACTAAGCAAACCTTTTTGGCTTAGTGAACCACGTTTCTAGAGCCGACCAAGTACTGGGTGGTCGGCTCCTCCAGTTATTTTAGAAAGTACTCACCAAAAAAGTGACACAAAATAATCACTTCGACTGAATCATCAGATTTGATATTAGCGTTGTGTACCGCGCTGGGTTTGCAATTGGGGTACCTTCCGCTAACAAGGCCTGATTGTACAAAATTTCTGACCATGTTTTAATTTTCGCATCGTCAGCTGTTATCATGGCTTCGAAAATAAGATGGTTCGGATTGATTTCTAAAATTCTTTTTGTCGAATTCATTGTACCTTCACCCATCTTGGCTAAGATTTTCTGCATGTTAGCTGACATTTCATTTTCGCCCGAAACTAGACAAACCGGTGTTTCAGTTAATCGATCTGAAATGACAACGTCTTTAACTTCACCTGATAAATTTAACTTTATTTTTTCAAGCAAAGCTGCGAACCGTTCACTTTGCGCTTTTTTTACAACTTCTTTTTGTTTCTTTTCATCTTCGCTGTCTAAATCTAAGTTTTCAGCAGTCGCAGATATCAGGTTCTTACCGTTATACTGACGTAGACTTTGTGTTAACCATTCGTCAACCGCATCAGTTAAAAATAAAACTTCGTAATTTTTTTCTTTTAATTTTTCTAAATACGGAGAATGTGTCACTGCTTCTAATCTTTCACCAGCAATGAAATAAATATCTTTCTGGCTTGGCTTCATGCGTGAAACATATTCACCTAAAGTAGTTAACTCTTCGCCATGGCTAGAGCGAAATAATAAAAGTTCTTGAATTTTATCAGATTGCGAACTGTCTGTTGGAATGCCTTCTTTTAGTGTTGTACCAAATTCAGCCCAGAATGACTCATACGCTTTACGATCTTTTGTGATCCATTCATTTAAACCACCTAAAATCTT
>JANPNP010000519.1:0-8367 GCA_031427535.1 Bdellovibrionales bacterium
TGTCACCCGCAAAGAAGCTAACTTCTTACATAACGAACTTAAAATTCAGCAAGCCCTTTGCTATCAAAAATTGAACGATCCTAAAAAAGCCGAAGAACTTTTAACGAATATTGCGAATCAAAAAGTAGATGATCCCCAAAACTCGTCATCACAAAATTCTTCAGCGGCAAAAGAAGCAGCAAGATATTTACGTTTGATGCAAATTAAAAAAGTGTCTGGCACGTAATGTTGAAATTGTTGGCCGTACTTTTATTCACTTTGTTTTTTGCTTTAAGCTGCACGCATTCGCAGAAACCACCGGACGCGAAATTTTTAGTTACGGTTAACTGGGTGCGCGATACGCTGGCGAAAAAAAATGAGGGCTTCCGTAAAATTAACCGCATGAGCCCGGTACTTTATAAAAATACTGTTATTACCGGCAATGCCTTAGACGGTCTGGTTGCATTCGACCGTGTTAGCGGAGCTGAGCTTTGGCGTATAGCTATCCCCCACGGAGTGGAATCCGGTGCTGCTGTTATTCGTGATCGGCTTTTTGTGGGCTCTAATAACGGCAAAATGTATGGCATCGATTTACAACAAGCGCAAATTCTTTGGACTTTTGATACCAAAGCAGAAATCGTGGCCGAGCCTATTTTAGCTGATGGTGCATTGTATTTCCTGTCAGGCAGTCAGTCGGTGTTTGCCTTAGACGCAGCCACTGGCAAACAACTTTGGACTTACAATCGGCAAGACACGACAAACGTTATGACTATTCGTGGTGGTTCGAAGCCCGCTCTTGCCAATGGTAATTTATATGTGGGCTTCAGCGATGGATCGTTAGTTGCTTTCAGCGCTAAGACCGGAACTCAGCAATGGGAAATTACTTTAAACAGAAATTCGCGTTTTAAAGATATTGATTCAAGCCCCTTAGTAGATTCAGATTTTATTTATATCAACAGTTACGATGACAAGCTTTACTGTGTTTCAAAAGCTAACGGCGAAATCATTTGGTCGGTAAAAAGTGGCGGGGTTAGTACCCCGATCGTGGCCGGAGACAAATTATTTTACACAACCTCAAAGGGTGACTTAGTTGCGTTAGCAAAAAAAGATGGAAAAGAGCTTTGGAGATACAAAAGTGATAGTGGCGGGATATTATCAGATCCTGTTTTATACAATGGGTTTGTTACTGCAGGTGAATCGCAAGGCAGTTTAATTTTCATTGATATGCTAAGCGGAATTAAAAAAGGTGCTTTTGAACCAGGTCGCGGGGTTTTTTCAAGACCTACTGCAAGCGTGGAACAAAAAGCCATTTATTTTATTTCTGGCGAAGGCAATGCGTATTCTATTCGGGCTGAATCGTCTACCAAGGCCTCGATCGATTATTTAAGATAAAGGAGTCTGTATGCTAGTTCGTTGTTTTTTAAATTTCCGTAAAATTGCTCTAGGCCTTGCAGTTCTTCTAACTGTTGGTTGTTCCACGACACCGTGTAAAATTGAAGAGCGTCCGGTTGTGGCCGTAGCAGAAGGGACTGAAAAATCGATGACAGCATCTAAAGACCTTACCTCACGCGTTCGAGTTTATAAGCAGGATGGTTCACAACAGTGTGGCACCAACAAAAAAACAGATATTAGTGTAATGCAAAAAGAATTAGGCGCCGTGCAAGTGTTTTCAGCTGAAAGCAAGCACGACGGCCTTATGCGAATCCAAATGTGTGGGCATCCTACGGGTAACTGTAATGTTTATGAAATCTTAAGCGCTGATCTAGACAAGGCTTTGAAGCTAGGATTTAAGAAATGGGTCAGGGATTAACTAAATAGTGTCGATCCTTTTGGCAGTCGTTATTTTCCTAACATCACTAATTTGAGACCCCGTCTTTTTTAATATTTTAATTCTCGGAAGTATCCGAAACTGGTATTTGAGCGGGGAGTAACGCAATGGGATTTAACGTTGGTGCAGCAATAAAGCATTTTGAGCATTTCTTATATGAACTCAGGCCACATTTTTACGCGGCACTTTCGGTTTATGCGTTTTGTAATTACAACCTTTCAAAACTGATGATCTTCAGTGGCGGGCTACTGGCAGTCAGCAGTTACTCAGTCTTTATTTTACGACACAATTACCGGGAAAAGTTAATTAAGTAATAGTTTAGTTGTGAACAACTTATTTTATTTCAGTTAGGTAATTACCGGCTGATTCCCGTGGTCGAATATCTAAGTACTTTCCAGTTGTCGAGATCGACTCGTGACCAAGCGTTTTCTGTACCACATGAATGGGCGCACCAGCCTCGATTGAATGTGTAGCGCACGTGTGACGTAGCCAGTGGGGTGACGGCTGAACCGACACCTTAGCGTTTACGGCAGCTTTTTTCACTAGCCGAAAAATTTGGCTAGCATTCAGCGGTTTTTCAAGTTCACTTTCTTTAATTCGAAGTGAACAGAACAAATGCATCGTTCGTAAGTCCAAAACATATTCCAAAATCACATCGACCAAATGCTGAGGTAAAAAAATTGACCTTACTTTTTTACCTTTACCTTCAACCAGCAGGTAGTACGAATTGTCCGAAGATTTTTGCAAACTGTTACGTCTTAACTTGCACAACTCGTCAACGCGAATTCCAGTAAAATAAAACATTTTTAAAATTAATTTGTTTCGGGGGTTTATCTCTTTAGTAATCATTTGTTCGACTTGTTCACGCGATAAAACTTTCGAATACAAGCGGTCGACGGTTTTTATAGTCTCAAGCATTAGCGCCGGGTTTCGTTCGGTGTAACCGGTTTTCTGCGCAAATGAAAACAGTGAACTCAGTGCATTTTTATAGGTGTTCCGAGTTGAATCCGCGTGATCGCCAAAGGTTTTAATAAACAGTGACAGATGTGTCACTTGGGTCGTTTTTAAAAAAAGCTCGGGATAAAAATTAAAAAATTCTTTCACGATGCGTCTGTAATACCGCTGCGTCTTCGTTGATTTTTGAAATAACCACGAACCTATGATTGCTAAATCTTCTAAATTTCTACCTGGAATAATGCTTAAACTTTTATTTGTCGCTTTATTTGCTTCTGTCATCTAGCTATGAATCTAAGCATTAAAACCTTAGCGCACGAATACTAAACTAATCATGCATAAATAAACTAGACCTTGGTCCGGTAGCATTATGTGGCAGATTTGGCAGAATTAGACACATGGAAAAAACGTTAAGTCCTTTTGATTATCCGATTGTGATTCGTCAGAATCTAGGTTTTATCACTATCAGCGTTCCAGATTTAAATATCATTATGACGGAAGAAATTCCTGTGACGAAAAAGCTAGAGAAAAACTTTCTGATTAAAATAGCCAAAACGGTTGGTTTAGCCTGGGTAAAAGTCAGTCACCAAATTCACCGAAAACAAACGCGGCAAAGATTACCTTCAAAAACGAAGGCAATTTTATCACCGCTATTTAAGAATAAACCTTTGAAAATTGCTGAGGCCGCTGCGGTGATTGGAGTTTCGGAAAACACATTAAGGCGCATGGTTAAGCGCAAACAGATCGGCTGTGTAAAGACGGGCCGCGGGCATCGCCGATTTACAGAAGTTAATCTTAAAAAATGGCTCGAAAAAAGTCATGAACCGTGTTAGTCTAATGCCCTATGAAACCCTCGAACATAAATATAAAAATTCAAAGACAGGCTTCATTAACTACGGCCAATGAAATGTTTAAAACTGCTTTTGCAGTTAAAAAAATGCGCTTTTCAATACTGCATCCACACTTATCCGAATTGGAACTAACTAAGTTTACAGCACAGTATTTTCGTAACATGATTGATACATCGAAATGATTGGTCCCCTTTAAAATTAGGCCGCAGCAAATTAAAAACTTCGAATCCTATTTTCCAATAGAAGATTATTACTGCCCCCCCTTTGAAGTTATTCGAGATGAAGTGCTACGGATGGGTTCATTTAATTTAATTCATCAAGCAACTGGTATAAAAATCGACCTTATTTTACAGAAAGCTACAGAATTTTATAGCTCAGAATTCAGCCGCAAAAAGAAAGTTCTGCTTCTACCAGGCTTTGAAGCTAACATTGGCTCTGCAGAAGATATTATCATTAAAAAACTAGAATTTTATAAAGAGGGCGGATCAGAAAAGCACATCCAAGATATTCGTGAAATTTTAGCTGAAACACAAGTTGACGAAACGTATATAGCTGAATGGGCCCTGAAGCTTGGGGTAACCACCCAGTGGAAAAAATGCTGTAATTCTGTGTAGTCCAGATCATAGACAGATCAAATGACGTACTGTAGCTGTTAGAAAAACAACCATCATTTCTAATTTACATTCAATACTCGACTTTGCATACTTAAGTAAAAGAACTTTACGTGAACGAAATTTGCAAAAGAAAAGGAATTCTGATGCTTTATTGGAACGAAAAAAATGAAATCCGCAGACGCGGCTTCAGCGTGGTTGAAGTTTTAGTTGCGTTAGGTTTTGTTGCTATTATAGGTGCTGGCCTAGCCAGTGTCATGACGTCAGCAAATAAACAACAAAAAGGTGTTCAAGCAAAAGATCAACAACGTGAAATCACTGCCGAGCTACGCAATTTATTATCTGACCGGACGGCGTGCTTAAATTCGTTTGGTGGTATTGGTGATCCATCAGGAACTGGCTTTCCAGCGACCTCAGTTAAAGATGCGTTTGGTGTTGATCGTTACAACACCACAACCTTAAATCTAGATAAAACTAATTTACTACAATTTAATAGTTTTGATGTGTCCGGGTGGACCGCTGCGACGAGCAATGCCATTTTACGAGTGAAGTTGTCAAAGACGGGTGTAACCGGCACAGCACGAGATATTTTCCCAGATATTATAACGTTAAAAGTTAAGCGTGATGGCGGTACCGGTTTTATTACCGAATGTTTTTCAATTGGAACGGTGTCTGATAGTTTTTGGAAAATAGCAACTGATCCAAGTGATATCTATTTTGATGGCGGTAAAGTAGGAATCGGGATGAATAGCCCAACCACAGAATTTCATGTCAGAAGAGACCAAAATGTATCAACTGCGATACGACTTGAGAACCGGAATTCAACTGGTTCTGCAGGCATACAATACGAAATTATTTCGAGCAACGCCGCTGGTGCCCTGGGGATCAACGGCAACTCCAGCAACTGGGGATCAATTGGGCCTGGCTCCATGTATCTTTATAATAACCGCGGTGACCTTATGATTGGAACTACTACGTGGCCAACAACCACTGCAATCCGTTTTTTCAACCTTGTAGGTCCAGCGCCGGGCGTACCCCAAGATTTAATGCGTCTTGATAATCAAGGCCGACTTGGCATTGGCACGACGGCACCGACTGAAAGACTTCATGTTGTCGGAAATGTTACGGCTACTGGCAGTGTTAAGCCCGGTTCAGCAACCGTAGCTACTATGTGCGCACCAGTTGGCGCCTTTTCATACGATCCGGGGTCAGATGCTCCCCTTTTCTGCAACAACTCTAATGTCTGGACGGTGGTAGGGGGGGGCGGAACTGTTTCCATCGATGTTTGGCGTTGCCAAGATTCTACAACTTGTGACGACGGTCAAGTAGTAACTGGATCATGGGCCTCGTACGGATGTCTTGGTCAAGTTACTAGTGTTTCGGTTTGTAGACAAATGTGGTTCAACGGGGGCTCCAGAAACTGTATCAATGCATGTACGTATATTGGAAAACTTAGGATTAACTAAATTTGTATTGCCAGCATGGTGTTTATTTTAATTGGCGCGCACCCCAATCAGACGAAGAAAACCTGCGACAAATTGGTGTAATTGCTTAAGAGGCGAAACGTGTTTATCCTGAAGCCATTAAGCAGCTTCAATTACAGAACTAAATGTTGATACGGTGTATGAGGTAAATTGGAATGATCCGGCTTATCCAAATTTTATTGCCTTCACTTTAAAGACGGGTGCTGGCGCCTAGTTAAATCTGAAGCGTATTGATATTTATAATGATGTACAGTGTATGGAATTAATTGATATCGTGACTCCTGAGCTACTTGAAACGTCTGTTGTGATGTGGCCATTAACTGCCGGTGTAAATCACGTTGCAACTATAGAGACTGATCAAGTACTACCGGTTAGCACAAGTTGCCGCTACGGAACGTTTTCGGCTTCATTTCCAAGTTTATATTCGTGGTACCAAAATAATATGATCGTTACTGCAAATCAATTGGATGCGGTGATGTTGTATTAAGATTATCAGAAAAATACTTTGTGTTACATAATATAACTTATCAGACAACCGAATATATCTGCTGGAGCCACAAGGCCCAGCTTTCTTAGCGAAACTAATTTAACATTTTCTTTACCTTAAACTTGAAGTCATACTGTATTCATGAAGAATGGCACTTTGCTAGTCGTTGAAGACGAAGCGGATTTATCTGAAATTCTGGTCGAGATGCTAGCGCCGTACTGCGCTGAAATTTACACAGCTCAAAATGGCAAAGAGGCCTTAAATATCATTCAACAGAATAAAGGCATTCATGCCGTTTTATCTGATATCAACATGCCACAAATGACTGGTTTTCAATTGCTAGCACAGATTCGTGCTTCAGGTAGCAATGTTCCGTTTGTAACCTTAACTGCCTATGGCGATCAAGAAAACATGCGCGAATCCATTCGCCTTGATGCAACTGATTTTCTAACTAAACCCTTCGACCGCAAAGAATTAATCGAAGTCATTTCTAAAGTACTAATCTACGGTGTCCAGCTTCAGAATATGAATCAAAAAGTTTCAGAAATTTATAAAGAGTATAAAATATCATCTGAAAAACTTAACACAATTTCCGAATGTGACCGCACTAGCAAGTTGTCCCGAATAGAACTTTCAAAGTATGGAAATAGCCTACTTTCAAAAGCCAAGTAATCTGCAGTAGGCATAATCCATGGCAAACTAATGCAAAATATTGAAAAATGTTAATATTTACTTTTTAGGGTTGTGTACTGCTATCACCTTTGCTGCGATAGACGCAGCTTTCAGATGACAAAGCACCATGGATGCCAGCAGCGTGACGTAACAAAAAACGTGTAAAGCCCATGGTAAATTCATTTGTTTGAAGGCCGACAATAAAGTTGGAATTAGCAAAGCACAAAATATCATAAGGCATTTTAAATAGGCGCGTTTTTTTTCTAGACGTTTTTGAAATTCAATTTTTTCCATAGGGATAGGAGTTTACAAACATAAAACGAACACGCAGTTAAAATCGGAAAGTTTGTTAAAAAACTGGACTACGGTCTATTTAATTTGTTTTGTTAAGGAGCGAACATAATAGAGCGTCATAATAAGGTTAATATCACTTAACTAGAAAGTAGATTATGCAAACACCAAATAAAGTATTGGCTTCAATTATTATGTATCTATTATTAATCGCATTTACATCAGAAGCACACGCCGAATTTACCAGGGCCAAATGCCAAGAAGTACTTACTGGAAATGATATTATCCAAGTCAGTCGCAGATGGGATGTAACTACCCGCCGCTGTTATATCTCGGTTCATCCACGTAATGTTGTAGATCTAAATTTTCGTGACTACTACTTCGATAATACCGGTTTTTTCATGGTTTTTAATTCGTTCGGTGAAGGTGATGAATCAAAAACGGCAGGCGCCAGAGGGTTTTATATTTTTCCACAGATTGAAGAATATCCAGATTATTCTTTCGAACCAAATAACGACATCATTGTAAAAATGGTTACTGGTCATCAGTTTAGAATCTCCGGAAAAGATTTTTCTGTAGTCAGCCTTTCCGACGGTCAGGTATCAGAAAAACCATTGTCGCCAAATAATCAAGGCGGCTTAGAATTCAAATTAACCAAAGGTTATTGGCTAGATGGCGGTTTTCGCTTAGGTGGTTTAAAGTTCGATAATCCAAACAATAAAACAAAGATTCAATCAGCAAAATCAAGCGGATCGTGTTCGGTTATAAATAAAACTTTTTTAAAATACAAAGATGGCGAATTCGACCTAAAGCAAACAGGCGCTGCGTTGAAACAGACGTTGCAAGCAAACTGTCCGCAGTTAAAGTTGTAGATTTTTGGTAATTAACAGGTTCATCGCGTGGGTAAGTTCACTAAATTATAACGTCAAATTCAGCAATCGGAGTCAGAAAGCAAGCACGTCTTTTTTAAGCGAACTACTTTTACCGCACTCTGTAACTGTGCACCTTATATACTGCAAAGTTACATAGTGCGGATAAATGGGTTTAAACAACAAGGCAAATGTGGTAATTAGAAAATCTTGGAAAGCTTGAAGTTCCCGAGCTCGCCCTACTCTTTCAGTACCGGAGTAATATCAAACTCAAGCAACTTGTCCCCACGAGAAACCTTAATCTTCGTGGCAACACCAGCCTTAACAGCTTGCAACGTGTA
>JANPNP010000520.1:0-3789 GCA_031427535.1 Bdellovibrionales bacterium
AGTCATTCATGAATATCACATTCTGCGCGCTGTATTGACTGATTCTATAGAAGCATACAGTGATATGAATTCCGAAGCTCGTAAAGTTTGCTATGAATATATCGAGCGCGGTATTCGTAAGGCGTCGACTCGGTTTTTTCAGCTAGAGCAAAAGCGCCAGCTAACCCAAGCCAAAGAAATTGAAATGGGAAAGATCGAAGCCGAACGCGCCAATGAAGCTAAGTCTGCATTTTTAGCGAACATGTCCCATGAAATTCGCACGCCTTTGGGAGCCATAATTGGATTTGTCGGTTTATTAAAGGATTCAGGTTTAACTCAGACCGAGATTGCCAGATACATCTCAGTTATAGATCGAAACTCCGATCACCTTTTACGCATCATAGACGACATTTTAGACCTGACAAAAGTTGAAGCAGGAAAAATGGTTATTGAAAAAGTTGCCTTTTCGCTGGTTGAATTTATAGCCGATTTTTCGTCCCTTGCTGAAATAAAAGCTAGGGAAAATGGAATTATTTTCGAATTCCATGCCGATACGTTACTGCCAGAAATGATTATTTCTGACCCGACCCGCATTCGGCAAATACTTTCCAATGTCGTTGGTAATGCCATTAAATTTACCGAAAAAGGCAAAGTCGATCTTACTTTGAAGTATGAACGGCACCACCTTGAATTCCAAATTATCGACACCGGTCGCGGTATTTCAATGGATCAGCGCGAATTTCTTTTTAAAGCTTTTTCGCAGGCTGACTCATCGACCACCAGAAAGTTTGGCGGCACTGGACTTGGTCTTGTGCTGTCTAAAAGATTAAGTCAGGCCTTAGGCGGCGACTTTAACCTAACGCAAAGTGAACTTGGAAAAGGCAGTACGTTTGCTGCTAGCATTCCTGTTAAAATTCCAGCTGCCGTGCAGATGGTGCCGCTTAAGCGGTTTAAAGTTGAACCCACAAACACCACTTGGGACCAACATATTACGGATCTAAAGGGTTTAGAAATACTACTAGTTGAAGATTCGCCGGATAATCAATTTCTAATAAAAATGATTTTAGATAAAACCGGAGCCCAAATTACGCTTGCAGGAAACGGAGCTGAAGGCGTCGATCTTGCGCTTGCCAGAAGATTCGACGTCATTTTGATGGACATACAGATGCCCGTTATGAGCGGCCATGAGGCCGTCCGAATTTTACGCGCCAAAGATTATTCAGGACCCATCGTCGCTTTAACAGCACATGCCATGAAAGAAGAACGTGAAAAAGCCGTGCAATCGGGTTTTTCACACTTTTTAACTAAGCCCATCAATCGAAAAAAATTAATTGAATTGCTTGGACTGCTGCATAGTCCTTTAAGTTTACGCTAGTGGTCCATCCACGTTTAGCGTAACGGGTACGGTGACGATGTCAGCATTACGCTTGACGTACAATTTGTAAAACAGGCTTAAATAACGGTAATCTAAGCTTTAACATAGGGGGCCCGCATGCAACACCAACTTAGAAAATCAGACGAACGCGGATTTGCCAATCATGGCTGGCTTAAATCACGCCACACGTTTTCGTTTGCCGATTATTATGATCCAAAGCACATGGGTTTTCGCTCGTTACGGGTCATCAACGAAGACCGTATTGATGGCGGCACTGGCTTTGGATCCCACGGTCATAAAAGCATGGAAATTATTTCGTACGTCGTTAAGGGCGCGCTTGAGCACAAAGATTCAATGGGCACTAAGGCTATTATTAAACCGGGCGAGGTCCAAAAAATGAGTGCTGGCGATGGCGTTGTACATTCGGAACAAAACGCGATGCCAAATGAAGAAACGCATTTTTTCCAAATTTGGGTGCAACCGAAAACGCAAGGTGGAAAGCCGGGGTACGAACAAAAATCGTTTGAGCAGTCTTTAAATTCAGAAAAAATTGTTTTAGTTCTTTCTGAAAACGCGCGCGAAGGGTCGTTAGCCATAAATCAAGATGTCGATCTTTATATCTCAAGGTTAAATGCTAGCGATGACGTCGAATTTAAACTGCGACAAGGGCGTGGCGCATGGGTTCAAGTCGTAAAAGGTAAATTAAACGTAAAAGGCAAAGAAATTTCAACTGGCGATGCACTTAATTTTCAAGACAGTGAATTATTGACGTTTAAAGCACTAGAGCAAAGTGAATTTTTGCTTTTTGATTTGGCTTAATTTTGAATCTGAGCCTTTGCAAAAATCAATTGCTATTAAGGAAGAATCATTTGCACATTGTTTTCGTTTTTCTCGATCTCGTATTTGCGTAGAATATCAATAACAGACTCATCCAAGATAGTTACCTGACTAAGCTGCGCTTTTTGATTTACCAAGGGGGCTAATTGTCTTTCAAGTTTACTAACGCTCGTGACACTTTGAACAAGCGTTCCGATCGATCCCACGCCAGAGATTATAAACCCGGCTGCAAAAATCATCGCACCGATACCTGCACTTGTTGCTGCGGTAGCAACAGCGGCCCAAACGAATAGCATCAAAAAAGCCATTGCAGCAATGGCTAGCATTAAAGACGTAACACCTTTACCGTAGGCTGCCTCAAGTTTTTTAACTACAGGCGCAATATTTTGATTGATTTGAGATAATTTATTTTTTCTTGCTGTCATTTCTGCCAAGTGCTTTTGGCTCAATTGATCTTTATTAATAAGGCTCAGGGCTGTCGTATATTGATAGTCCGTCTGAAATAGGTAATTTGTATAAGTTTTTGCAATACGCTGCATTTCAATCTTTGCATTTTCGTTAAAACAAAGTCGGGCTAGGTCAGCGTGCTCTGGGCAGTAAAAAACGTTATTCATGTTAAAGGCTGCAAAAGCATATCCAGAGTCATCTCGTAATACTTTAAGTTTGGCTACGTTACCGGCTGTATTCAGAATGTTTCCATCCATTGCAACCTGCGCCAATAAAGCAATTCCTTCGGCGTAATACGTCCGAGTTGCTAAAAGACGATCTAAATCTTCCGAGCTTGTTGTTGCGGCCTTGGCAGTTAGACCCAACGAAAATATTAAAATCAAAGAAACATTGAATAAGGCACTTAAAGCTGTTTTCATATCTGACTCCTTTAAAGAGTTTCAAAAGATTTTTTCAAAATTCAGTAGCCGCCATTATAAAAATTAAAAAGGCGCGCTGTTAATTCTATAATTCTATTCATAACCCGAAGCTTCTATTGCAGTGATGTGAAGAATGCTCTTAATCCGCGTCATGCAACCACGATAGCTACCAGGCTGAATTTTTGCTGTCGGTCGACTGAACTTAAATTTTACACAAAATAAATTTTTATCGAGATCTTGAATTGCTATTTTATTTTGGCATTTTTCGCTATTTATCAATTGAAAACTTTCAACAAAAGTCGATCCGCTATCGCCGCAGCCAGAAAGAGCAGCTTGGCTTAGCATCGGAGCAGTTAATAGGAAGAATACAGAGATATGGGTTAAAACTTTTTTCATACAATTTCCTTGCTTGCTATTAAAAAAAGATACCTATTCAAAGTCATCCTTCAAATGCTTGCATTGCCAAAACCAGTCCAGATTAAAAATTGGTTTGTTTTGATTAGACGCAAAAATAGTGAACAGACTTTTTACAGTAAGCCCACTTCAGTCACGCTAAAATGGATTTTTCCAAATGGATTTGAACCTAGAGAACTTCGGGTTATGAGCCCGACGAGCTACCGAGCTGCTCTACCCCGTCATCTTTCAATTATTATACGTAATTGTTTTTCATTTGCAAATTTAATCTATCTCAAAAAGAAGGAATAATGCAAGATTCCAGGATAAAAGAGTAAA
>JANPNP010000521.1:0-5010 GCA_031427535.1 Bdellovibrionales bacterium
GTGGCGGGGGCGTTCCACCTGGCGGAGCTGGACCTAAGTCACCTGCCCCGAAGCAAGATCCTCTACCCAAAGGTCAGCCGCGTGTCGTATACTGGTCTGAGAATTCGTAGTGAATTTATAGTGAATTCGTAACGGCCTAACTGCACTATTTATTAAGGAGTTTAACACGCATGAGATCAATCGGTATTGATATCGGTGAATACTCAATTAAAGTTGTTGAACTTATTCAAAATAAGAAAAATATTTCTGTTAATCAAATACACGAAAAGGTTCTTAATTTAAATAGCACCGATCAAGACCGCGAAATCGAAGCCATTGAATTTATTCGCAACTTAGTTAGCTCGCAAGATTTTTCTAATTCGCGGGTCGTGATGGCTGTACGCCAAGATAAAGTTACTTCTAGATACAAAGTGTTTCCGTTTTCTGATCGATTGAAAATTCAGAAAAGTTTGTCCTTTGAAATGGAAGAAGATATTCCTTTTGATACGGACGCATGCGTTTTTGAAGCTAAGTTAATTCGTACTCAGGGCCCAAGCGCCGATGTGTTGGCCAATGCTGTACCTAAGCGCCACATCGAAAGTCTAATTTCATTAGCCGCTGATTTTGGCATCGAGTTACATCTGGTTTCTATCGAAGGATTAGCTTTTGCAAATTTGATCGAATCTTGGGGTCAAGCGGCACCGGCAGTTCCAGCCGATTTTATAATTGAAGAAGTTGAAGAAAAACCAAAAAAGAAAATACAAATTGTTTTAAATATTGGACACAAAAAGACGCTGTTCACAGCTTTTGAGAAAAACCGTCTTATTTTTACCCGTAGTTTATTTTGGGGTGGCGATCAACTTGTACAAGATATTATAAAACGATTTCAAGTTCCCGCAGCAGACGCGGTTAAAACACTACAAACGCAAGGTCAGCTGCTGTTGTCAAAAAAGGGGGCTAGTTTCGAGCAGTCCCAACTTTCAGATATTTTAAGTAAATCGCTACGCGAGCTGGTGCGTGATTTACAAATGTCACTGCTTGAATTACAAAGCGAACATCATGCAGAAGCCACCGATATCTATTTGACTGGCGGAGTTAGTTTACTGCAAAACTTAGGCGGTTTCTTAACCCAACATCTTGAAATTAAATGTAACCCAGTTCCGCTTTTGCAAAATTACGTCGAATCATTTGCTGCTCTTGGCTTGGATGCCGGGCAAGGAATGGACGCGCGCTTTAACTTAGCGGTCGCCTATGCGCTTGAAGCGTATAAAAAACCTAGAAATCCAGCCACTAACTTATTAAAAGGTGATTTTGCAAAACAAAATAACCAATTAAAATTTCTATGGCAGCGCTGGGGCGCCGTTGCCAAAGTTGCTGGCGCAAGCTTAGTCGTATTATTTTTTTGGTCCTCTTTTCGCGAAGGATTTTCAACAGATCTTTTAGAAAAAGGCGACTCGGCATTAAAAACGCAAGCGACAAAAGTGGCTCGGTTACCGAAACGTCAAGCCAATGAAGCCGGAGTGAAAAAATATATCCGTGAAAATAAAAAGAAAGCAAACGAACTTAAACTTGTAAGCCAAGTCGCTAAACTTAATTCAGCGCTTGAGGTTCTTAAAAAAGTAAGTGATGCAGCGCCAAACCGCGAACAATTAAAAGTAGACATTATGAATTTTCAAGTTAAAGACGATTTGGTACAGATTATTGGATATGCAAATTCAAAACGAGAAATCGATCTTTTCACCCAAAGTTTAAAAAGTATCACTGTTGATGGCCGTGTAAATTTACAGCCGGCAACTTTATCAAATGTTCCTAATCGCACTGCTTTTAACTTAACTTTTAAAACAGATAGAGGTCTGGTCAAATGAGCCAGTTAGAAGATTTAAAAGACCGAGTCAAAGCGACCGCCACACGAATTGGTGAGCAAATTCAAGAAAGCGAAGCGTATGCAAAGATGCAAGATCGGTATCAGTCGCTTAGCTCGGCTGGACAGCGCTTGGTTTGGATGGTATCGGCGCTGGTTGTTGCACTTGTCATTCTGTTCTACCCGCTTTCACAAATTACAACATCACAAGACTTAATCACCTCATTCGAAGAAAAAAGATCGCTTATCCGTGATCTGTTTAAGACGTACCGTGAATCCAGCGGGCAATCTAGTGTTCAAGTGCCTCCGCCTCAGGACACGTTACGAAATGCAGTAGAAACAATATTGACCGTTGCTAATTTAATTCCTGAACAGCGTGTGGGCCTGATTCAAGGTACCCCTGAAGGTCGCTTGATCCCCGCAAGCTTAGTTAGTCATGTGCTTGAAGTAAAACTTGCGAAATTAAACTTAAAGCAAATCGTTGATATCGGGACTTCGATAACCGGAATTTCTGATAGTGTTAAAATGAAAGACATGATCATTGCAGCACACGCACAAGATACACGTTACTATGACGTGACCTACAAGTTATATTCGCTGAATGTCCCCGAGCCCACTCCGGAACTTCCGCCGGAACCAGAGCCAAAGAAGAAAAATACAAATTCAAATCCTGCTGACAAAGTGGGTTCGAACTAATGGGCGCAATTATGAATGCCATCATTGGTCTTTTTCGTTTCATCTTTAGTAACAAGGGAAAAATTTTTGGCACAGTAGCGGTTACGGTTTTTTTTCTTGCCATACTTTTCCCCATAAATGACCTTAATGATTTAATCACAAGTCAAATTTCTTCGTTAACAAATCGTAAGGTGTTTGTGCAGTTTGACTCGATGTCATTAAGCCCTATCGGTCCGAAACTTACGTTAGAAAAAGTTTTTGTTGAATCAAGTGACTTCCCCACCTTAACCAGCGATTTGTTATCTTTTAATCCGTCATTGATGTCGCTTATCAGTCGTCAGCCTGAAGGAAGCATTACTGCACAAGGTCTTTTCAAAGGCGATGTGCAAATATCTGTAAGTACGGCCTCAAAGTCTGAAGCGGGCGCGGCCCGGTCAAAGATTGAATTGCAAGCTAAAGAATTAAATCTAAAAGACATTCGTGAATTTACAAATTTGCCAGTACCGCTTCTTGGAAAATTAAATATAAGTTCCACGGCCCTAGCGGACTTAACGCTGACAGAGCAGCCTGAAATGGATCTCAATGTCACCATTTCACAATTTGAAATGCCTAGCTCATCGATTGACACTCCGGCAACTGGCCCAATCCTGCTACCCTCTTTAAAATTTAGTTCGGTCGAAATGAAGGGTAAATTAGCTAACGGAAAATTCACGATTGAATCCGCGAAAATTGGAACTGCTAAGGATGAGTTTTATGGTGATATCAAAGGGGACTTTGGTTTAACTTTACGAAACGAAAATAATATTGTTCGTCCCGTATTCGGCGCTTATAATCTTGATATTAACTTGAAGGCTAATACCGCATTTTACCAACGTGCCAACTTCTTCTTCTTGTCCATCGCTGATAGATACAAAAGTGAAGTGCCGGGTGGCGTGCAGTTTAAGTTTAAACTTTCAGGCGCATCATTCGGACCACCACCAACTTATTCACCACTGCGTTAATCCGAATCACAAGTTCCCCTTTCGCTGTTCCACGTCTACCTTAGCTGTAAATCAGGCGTATGCTATGCACATACTTTCCGCAAATCAGAAGTCCTGATTGACTCAATTGACACCCGAAAGCAAAAGAAAGAAGGAGGGTTTATGTCCGGAGTAAATAAAGTAATTATCGTAGGTCGTTTAGGTAATGATCCTGAAATGAAAGCCGTTGGCCAAGGCGCAACAGTGACTCGTTTAAGTGTAGCAACCAGCGAAAACTGGGTCGACAAAGGTGGACAGAAGCAAGAACGTACTGAATGGCACCGCATTGTAGTCTGGGGAAAGCTAGCAGAGATCTGCGGCAAGTATTTAGCTAAGGGACGCCAAGTTTATGTTGAAGGAAAATTACAAACTCGTTCATGGGAAGATAACGGTCAGAAAAAATACTCGACTGAAATTGTTGCCAGCACAGTTCAATTTTTAGGCTCTACAAATGCTGAAGCAGGCGCATCAAATTCCGCAAATAATCAAAGCCAGTCATCTGGAGCTGGCGCAGCTGACTTCAATTTCGGAGATTTTGGACCTGAACCTACCTTTAATCAAAGTGAAGAAATCCCATTTTAACCATTTCAAGCATTTTAAAATTTAATTTTTTTGAAAAGACCTCACAAAGGTCTTTTCTTTTTTGCGATAACTCTACAAAATCAAATCTATGAAATACATCACTTTAGCACTTACAACTGCTGTTTTTCTGGGCCTATCGAATTGTACTGTGTATCGCTCGCCAGAGCGAAAACAGTTTGAATCTGATGCGCCTGGCTTCTTGGTAAAAAATTTAAAACCTATGGGCTGCAGTAACTCAAGCATCAGGTCTAAAGCAAGCACTTCAAAACTTATCACCATCTATCAAGCCGGCAATTCAGAGAACCAATTTTTATGGGAATATTTAATCAACAGTGATTCCTACTTTGAGTCTGATAATTTAAGTGGAGTTTACTGTGCCTTTGAGAATAGTTAAATTTTTACTTTGCACTTTGATATTTCAGTTTCACCTTGCGGCATATGCAGCAACGGTTACCCAGCTAAAAGGTTCCAAAGTTCTAATTGATAACGGTACGGATGATGTTGAAGTCGGACAAGAATTTTACATTGTAGGCAGCAATAAAAAAAATACTGGAAGTATTCTAAAAATCACTTCTGTTCGCGGCGACAAATCAGTAGCTATGATAGTTCGCGGTAGTGCCAGCGCAGGCCAAAGTCTAAAGTTGAAACCTTTAACAAAGACTACAGCTAAGAAGCCACCACCCGAAGACGAAAGTAATACGATAACAGATACACCATCAGCGACAGTGTATCGTTATCATTCTAAAAAAATTGGACTGTTATTAAATGTGATGAGCAACACGATGACAGCAAAAGAATCTGACGGAATTTCACCAACTCCGAATATTGAAGAGGTAACAATGACAGGGCGACCTGACCGACAACGAACTCGCCAAACAGCATCTACGGCATATG
>JANPNP010000522.1:0-5669 GCA_031427535.1 Bdellovibrionales bacterium
CTGATCAACCAAACTTTGTATAGAATTCTTAATTTTAGAGGTAGTTATCAACCAAATCCCCAGGTTTTTCCACAACACACAGGTTTTTCCAGTGTCAAATAGACTCTAAATTGTTCATTTCACTTTTCAATGTTGATATGATCTTAACAGTTAGTTTTTAAGCATCAAAGTTTTTAGATGCGTTACTTACGGGGAATAATTGTAGATTCAGTTGGTAAACCCGCTGACCTTTGTCGGCTAGTCTTGCTATAGAATTGTCCTTATTTAGCGACTTACGCATCTGGCGTAATTTGAATTTTAACTCTTCAAATTCTTTTTCAGTTAACGATAAAGTTAGCGATCCGAATTCGCGCTCGTTCGGTTGATCTTGATAAAGTGATTCTAAGCCAAGATACATCAATTGCATTTGTAACTTACGTACTAACGCCGACGGAATTTCATCCGGCGCTTCTGTTGGTTTTCCTTTTGTGATCGCGCCCGTTTCAGGATCTTTAGAAAGTTCGCCTGATTTTAATAAACCATCAAGTGCGGCAACGATTTCTGATTCAGAAGCCTTATTGCGAAGAATTTCTTTTAGCTGTGAAATTTGAAACGTAACACCCGCCTGATCAGCCAGGGCATAGATTATCCAGCCAATCCAGTTCGGAACTTTTTCTAAAACTTTTCGATCTAGTTCGCCGTGTTTTATTTTTTGTTCCATGCGGTATTCAGATAAAAGCTTTAGCGCGTAATTGCGATCTGCAGGGTCTTCAGACTGATTAAAGAAAACCAGTAAGCGGAACTCTTCGCCTTGGGCTTTGTTTAAGCCGCAAGCCCGGGCGAATTTTGCGACCATGTCGGGTGATAAATTTCTTTTTCCTTCGATGATCATTTTTAAATAATTTGGTGATTTGATATCAGCAGCGGCCGAAAAAATAGCATACGAATACGGGCGAATAGAAAGACGGGTTTGCATCTTTTTAAAGTGGTAAAATTCAGCCAAATAGACACGATAGTCCATATAGTCTGACAGAAGCGGCGCTATTACCGAAGTATTTGAATTCTCTGTATTTTGCGTTAACAAATTTGCCGTATTTTCCATTTTTCCCCCATAAAAAAGCGCCTGTAGTTTTCTTCCCACGAGGCGCCTTTGATGACAAGTTTTATCTTACCGTCGTTAGAATAAAAGCACTTACCTAGACAGAACTAATGTCACACGCTCAACCGTTAGATTTCCGCGTGAATAAAGCGCAATGCTGCTGGCATCGCGGCCAATCACTGGGCGGTTATGTAACCGGTACGTGTGATTTTGTCGGTACTGAGTTAGCGTTGCTTGTCCTTGATTAAAGCTATTGATCAGTAAATCAAGAAATGCATTTTCATATTGTGATGAACCCGTAACGATAACTTCTTCAATGGCATAACCACGGTACTGTGACAAGTTCACATACTGAGTTAAATCAATACGGTCATTACCATACAACGAACGATTCACACGAATATCAACACGTTGTTGACCGTAACCTGGATCTGGTTCGTATCCGCCGCCTCCGCCGCCACCACCGCTATTCTGACCGCGCACAACTTCGATTTCAATTTCATCAATATGTGTTGAGCCAGAAACCACTAACTGTAACGAGCGAACAACTGTTCCAAGTTCAGCGCGAATTTGTGGACGTAAATCAATTTGGTAACCTGGGTTTCTTTGTGTCGCAATCACACGGCCGTCAGCAACTAACTGAACGGTTGTTGTTCCTGCGCTGTTTGGTCGTGTGCGTGCACGAACTGAAACAACTTCGTAACCACGGTAAGCTGAACCTAAACCAGCTAGTTCACGTAATGGTAATCGTTCGTTACGAACAGAACGTCCGATGTAAACGCGTTTAACTTCGCCTTGACCGTAGCCGGGCCCGTCATGGCCTGGGTTTGGATCATAAGGATTTCCTGGGTATTCAGGCTCGCAGGGCTCGTATGGATTGTCGCATGGTCTACTTCTGTCACCATTGATGGGCTCTTCGTAACCTGGCAAAGGTGCCGGTTCTCCGGGCACAATAAAAGCATTTGCAACACAAGCTGTTGAAATTGTTAGAAAAACAGTTGCCGAAAAAATTTTGCTGATCATAACTTCCCCCTAAATATTTGTAGTTTTGTTTTCGTACAAAACCTTACAAAGCAATTGAGGGGCCTAATAAATTCAGGGCCATGATAGCCCCTTCATGATTTTGTGCTGCTGATTTTTTAATCTAAAAAGATTTTAATTTCGATTCGAACTGTCGCACGTCTTCTAATGACAACAATTCCTTTTGCACCGGCGACGTAATAATCCAGATCGAACCTTTTTCAGAACCAGTGCCTAAAGTTAATTTTATTTTCAACTGTCCCGCGCCAGTATTATTCACAAGGCGAGCTTCTGAAATTCCAGAAGCTAATTTTTGCGAATACGCAGCGCCTGATGCTAACGGGTAAGATTTTGAAAGGTCTGTCGATAAAGTTACGGCTGCATTCACGTCGCTAGCTTTACCAGATACCAAAAGCGGAATATTTAAACCGATCATCTGTTGATCTTGCGTAGTTAACATCGCACCCATCGCAGCACGACCGTTAGCAACTTCAAATGAAGCCACTTGAAGGCTTTCAATTTTCTGATTTGTATCCATATCACCAGAAGAATTTAAAATGTAACTTTTTAAAACATCAAACGAACGGTTATTCGTAATATTTTTTTGCGTTAAAAAATGTCTGTCCGTGTATGATTTACGAAAAATAATTCGCACGTAAGCGCCCGACATTTTAATTTTAGCATAAGAATTATTACAGTCGCCATTTGCATCTAGACATTTAACAAAGCCGCCTTCGAAATCTAAATCTCCGGTTGCAGACGCTTTTGACAATTTCAACATGTCGCCGTCAGCAGTTGCTTTTAAGCGGTATGTTTTTAAACCACCGCTGCCGTTGATCGTTTCATCGATCACCATGTCTAACTGCATATCCGAAGAACTTGTTCCAACTAATCGTGCGCTAACTAAAGCCTGTGCTAATTTTTTATTTAAGTTTTGCTGCTCCTGAGAAACTTTTAATCCATATGATTTAAATTCTTCCATTAAGCCGTCGCTGCCAGCACCTGTGTAGTACATGTCTTTGCTTGTTCCACCCGTTTTAGCAGCAGTGATCGTTGAAAAATCGATATCGCCAGGATCCGTGCTTTCGCTAGCGCTGCTACCAGCAGATTTATCTTTGTCTTTAGTTTCGCCGATGTTAGTAGGCGGTGCTTGTTTACCATCATCTGGCAGAAGCTCATTATCGGGGTTGTTATTAACGTCCGGAAGGCTTTTGTTTAAATCAGGAGTTGGTACTGGCGGCGCTGATTCTGACGGCGCAGCTGGTGCCGCAGGTGCATTAGGCGCTGCCGGAGTGTTTAACTCTTTACTTTTGCCACAGCCCGATAACGCGACCAGTACGGCCAAAGATAGAAGGGATGTTTTTGCGCTAAACTTTGTCATAAGAGCCTCCGCGGCCGAAAAAATTTTTGGTTCTTGCACGTGTTCTTGCAATTGGAATAAAGCAAGCCACCGGCCAACACGGACGCAGCACTTCTGGGTGCGGGTACCGGGTAAAGTGCTTATAAAACTTAAAAAATCAGAGCTAGCAGAAAATTTTTCATTGTTGTACATTTGATCGCTATGCTGAACACGCGCCAAGATTCTGACTTATTTTACAATTTAGACCCAAACTTAATCCTGCTCAGTGCAGAGAAAAATGGGTACAACGTCACCGGCGAATTGATCCAGTTAAACTCGTACGAAAACCGCGTTTTTGAAATTAAATTAGAAAACAGAGATTCAATTATTGCAAAATACTACCGCCCCGGCCGCTGGAGCACCGAAACAATCCTTGATGAACACGAATTTACTGCCGAACTAAAACGGGAGTCATTAGAAGTGGCTGAAGCACTAATTCTAAAAAATAATTCGACGTTAGATCAAATTCAAAATATAAATTACGCGTTTTTCAACAAGGTACGCGGTCGTTTAGTGCAAGAATTTAGGCCCGAGCATTATAAAAAATTGGGCCGCTGGATCGCACGCTTGCATAATATTGGTCGTAGAAAAGATGCCGTCCACCGCGCGTTTCTAGGGCCTACAGAAGACAATAAATGGCAACTGCTAGAACAATTACTAAAAATGGTTTCGCCCGAGGTCAGCGGTCGCTACGAAAAAGCCGCCTACAACATTTTTGAAAATTTAGACGATCAGTTGCAAGACGTACCCTTCATCCGCACCCACGGCGACTTACACCGCGGAAATATTTTAGAAGCAGCTGACGAAAGTTTCGTTGTGGTTGATTTTGACGACATGATCAACGGCCCTGTCATACAAGATTTTTGGATGTTGCTGCCATCAGCAGAAACTACCGGTAGCATTGAGTATGAAAATTTAGTGGCGGGATATTCTGAGTTAAGTAGTTTTCCTAGCGAACAGCTGGAATTGATTCCATTACTGCGTGGTTACCGAATTATTAATTATGCGATTTGGATTATGAATCGGTGGAAAGATCCCAGTTTTCCGAAACTGTTTCCAGACTTTGGTTCTTACAGCTACTGGGCCGAAGAAACAGAAAGTCTGGAAAAAATTCTTTTTATGTAATTTGGATTATGTGCCTGACTCTTCTTCCATTGTCTTGATGTTTTCTTCTTCGCGTTGTTGACGTGCCTTTTCGGCAGCCGCTTCGTCAGCTTTTGTTATGTCTTCGATTTCTTTTTCGGTAGAAACTTTAGTTACTGGTTTTTTAGTTTTTGCTAAGACTTCTTCAGCCGCTTTTTTAGCGATTGCTTTAAGTTCCTCTTCAGTAAGTATTTTGTTTTTATCCTTTTTAGCTTGTTCAATTGCTTCTTTTTTTGCTTTATCTTCAGCTGCTTTTAAAGCTTTTGCTTCTGTAGCTTTTTTATCTTTTTCTTCTTTTTCAGTCTTTTTCGCATCTGCTGCTACTTTATCTGCATCAGCTTTTTCGGTCTCTTTTACTTTAGCTTTTTCACGTTGTTCTTTGGACTGAAGTAATTTGCCCATAGCTTCACGAAAACCAATTGCTAATGATTTTTTAGTTGGAATATCACACCCTAAGATGTAAGTCTCGGATCCGCTTGACATCATTATTTTGTATCTTACCTTTGTCCCAACTTGACCAACTTTTTCATGTTTCAATGAATCTAGTGTAACATCTAGATCTTTCAATTTACCCTCTGATGCGTTGATATAACATACAGACAACATTGAAGATGAAACAGCTTTTTTCTTTTCTTCTACTCCAGCCAAGAGTTTTACATCGCGGGCTATGAAGACTCGCCAAACAATAAATCCGATGATGATGTCCGGAGACTACGACGGACTATAAAGAATGTCGAAGAGCGGCTTAAAAGCTTTGTTCACCAAAGATATCGGAATTGCACATCTGAATCAGAGGCCAAAGAAAAACTTGTTCCCTTGTATCAAGCTCAACTAGATGAGGCAACACGAATTGCAAATACACCCGTTGAAAAAGATCTACTAGAAAGTGCGAGGGCAAGGCGCGTGGCGGCAGAATTAGGATTTGGCGCATACACAAAATTGCTTATAGAAAAAGGTAAACCATGAGAATCCTCCTACTGCAATATACGGTCTTTTTTTTCGCCTGTCTCATGCCGACAACCATGTTTG
>JANPNP010000523.1:0-1723 GCA_031427535.1 Bdellovibrionales bacterium
GCGCAAACTGGCCCCAGTTCCTGCCAGCAGTTTTACCATGTCGCCTGCCGAAATTATGGAAATCAATGTACCAACAGGGGTGCCGTTGGTTTACGAATAGGACGAAGAGTTGAAAGTTACAAAAAAATATTATCTAGAATAAATCCTAATCGCGAATTTTTTTACGAATATCAATTGTAGCATCTTTTTTGGTGCTGGAACTGAAAAACCCAGTGAAGCCTTCCCAAGCGTTAGTTGCTTTTTCGCCAATCCATTTGAACGGTGCTTTAACCGTGTCTAATGCTGCGGTTTTCGCTTTTGTTATACTTTGGTCTACAACTTCTGTAGCGGCCACTTTGCTTTCTTGAATTAATTCTTTTCCGGCGACTGTTGTTTGCAAGATAGTTTTTTCCGAAACTTTCTCAGCTGCGACCGTTGCAGTTTGAACCGAATGTTCCACAACCCGAGCTGCTGATAATTCGGCGGCTTGAATTAGATTAACGCCCGTCGTTTCACTAGCTTTTACGATATTGATTGCTGCGGTTTCAGCCTTAGTGATCGAAGTTCCGATAACTTCGTTGGCAGCAACTTGCGCTTTGGCAATTGAACCCTCAGAAATTTCTAACGATGTTTTTTTAATTTCTTCTAAAGTTTCTTTTAAAACACCCTGAATAGTGCTGCGTGCTTTATCGATTGTTTGATCAATGGCTTTACTCTTTTCAGCTTCCGCAATTGTGTTTTCAGTAGTTGCCTCTTTATCATTGGCTTTAGCCACGGGCGGTGCTAAATCAGCATTAAGTCGGGCATCATCTTTGTCGTATTCTTGAATTAATGCCTGATGACCAAAAATTTTCTTTAGTGAGTTGGCGCGTTCTTTTTCGCTGCTGATTTCTAAATTTAAACACAAAAGCGAAACAACAGTGCTTCCGTTATCCTGTAAAGTAATGAGTGAACTTTTCTGTTTAAGTTCAAAACCCACGTCTGCCTTGGTTGCAACAGACTCTGCCACATATTTTAAAACAGAAACTTCAGAAATATCATCTGATTGTGATGATAGGGTACACGTTGTCAGACCGGCCTGGGCGTCTTTCTGATGCTGTTCTTTACCAGCTTTAATTTCAGACTTTACCAAGTACAGAAATTCAGATGCCGCTTTGGCTTGAATTAATTTCTGCGCGTTGCTACCTAATTTAATTGTAATTACTTTGGGTTTCACGACTTCAGTAAATGAGTTTTCAGCATTGGTTACAGTTTTACCCCAGTCACCTAGGGTTTTGCATTTTTTCTCAAGAACGTCTTTGCTGAACGAATTCTCTTGCGATTTATCGTCTGCAGTTTTGAAGCATGCACTTATTTTTTCTTTTTCGAATTGATCTAAGATGGCTTTGCACACAATCGGTTCATCGTATATTAAAGCCATTTTAAAATTTAATGTCAAAAAGCTGGTGGTTGTTGATATTAATGAAAACTGCTTAACCGAGTTGGTGCGCGATTTACGGAGTTCAACAGATTACAACATACCAGACGAATTCATTACTTATCCCTTTAACTTTTGAGACCGGGTATTTGAAAAGATATTTCATCAACACGGTCCGTTTGAGATAGTCGCCAATTTTGCTGCACAAAAGCATGTACGCAGCGAAAAAGACATCTACTCCATCGAAGCCATGATCGAAAACAATGTGCTGCGTGCCCGCAAGTTGTTGGAGTTACTGTTGGAGTTTCCACCCGAACATTTCTTTTG
>JANPNP010000524.1:0-10130 GCA_031427535.1 Bdellovibrionales bacterium
GTAATAGACTCGGTCCAAGGCCAAAAATGGAAGCCACGCTGGAAATGTTGCCGCATGTTTACCGCTCGTGTTCAGAAAGACTTCTTTAAGATTTAGCCTGTCAAGTAATAGATCACTTGCATTTTCTCGCCAATCATTAAAGTCACCTGCTATAATTAAAGGTGCATCTGCGGGCACGACCGTCGATATTTTTTTGGCCAAAGTTATTATTTGGTTTTTACGGTCTTTTTCAAATAAGCCGAAATGAATACAAAAAGCGTGAACTGGTAACTTGCTACCTGGCACTTCTAATTCGACATGCAGCAATCCCCGGCGTTCCATCGCCGTCGAAATATCTTCATTCGACCATGACTTTATTGGAAATTTACTAAGGATTGCGTTGCCGTGATGCCCTTCTTGATAAACTGCATTTTTCCCATACGCAAAATGTGACCATGTCTGATCTGCTAAATATTCAAACTGTGAATTGGTTGGCCAGTTTTTAACTTTATTAGAATGCGTTTCATGTTCACCGATAACCTCCTGTAGAAAAACAACGTCAGCCTGAATGGACTCGATACTTTCCTTTATTTGTTGCAGTACAAATTGTCGATTTCCTATCGTAAATCCTTTGTGAATATTATAGGTCAAAATTCGTAACGGTTTCATAGCCACCCCTGAAATAGAAGAAAAAATTTTTCTAAACTGCGATGAATCCAGGATCTTTTTTTCCACGAATTCAACTCAATCTTCACCGATGATGCGATATCTTTAACAAACTGAGTTTGCATCGTTACCACATTGTCGTGCTGTAAAAGTATTGCATTTGTTTCTAAATTATAAAAGATACTTCGGTAGTCCAGATTAAAAGATCCAACACTGACCCAATCATCAACGATAAGTATTTTGGCATGCAGTATAGACGCATTGTACTCATAAATTTCAACGCCAAAAGTTAACAACGCATTGTAGTAACTTTCCATGGCAAATTTTAGTCCCACAATGTCACTGCAGCTTGGCAATAAAATTTTAACTTCAATCCCAGACCAAGCGGCTCGGCAAAGCGCTCGCGTGAAGCGAAAATCCGGCACAAAATAGGGATTGGTAATGTAAATTTTTGTGCGGGCTGATTTCAATTGTTGCAGCAAGTTGCTATAGTCGGTTTTCTTTTGCTGACTCATTTTTCGCCAGCGCCGCCCGTAGTGATGCTGTGAAAAATTCCAAGCCTCCCGCGTAGCTAAAGCGTATTTGTCGATATCGGCACCCTCGACAGAAACCGCCACATCTCGCCAAGCTGATTTGCCGACAACGCTTGGTAAATGCCGATCGCTTAAGTTCATACTGCTTATCAAAACCACATCATCGTCGATCAAACAGATTTTGCGATGATTTCGCCTATTCAGCTTGAAACACCCAATCAAAATTTTCTTAATTGTTAATAGCTTCCAAATGGCAGACGGATGCCGCTGCCAGGGTAGTGCATGGAAAAATTTTAGCTCGATTCCCTTTTCCCGCCAAATTTGCGCGTCGCTAAAGGTCCATGCTGCAGAGCCCACCCCATCTAACAGCAGCTGCACTCTAACTCCACGATTGGCCGCTGCTGCAAGCAAGTTCAATAAAATATTACCCGATATATCTTGATCAAATATATAGGTTTCTAAGTGGATAGACCGCCGAGCTTCAGAAATTAATTTCTTCAATTGATTAAAAAAATCATCGCCATTGTTAAAAACGGTCTCTTTAATCATCAAATAAAGTTTACTCGCTAGTTAAGCAGTTACGAAGCAATTAGTTTTTCCATACGTATTTTTTAGATTTCCCAACACTCGACCAATGCCCAGGTCCAAACAAAATTGTGAAATACCATCTAGAAATCACTTCAGCTTACACTGGTTAATGCTAGTATTTCGAATGATGGATTCAAATCAGCAAGATCTAACTTTATTAAAATTGAAGTCATTGATACGTAAGAAATCAGTTCTTGCACTAACTGCTGTTGCTAAGAAAGATGAATTGCAAGTTATTGAAGTGCCTGCTGAAGATAAAGTTATGGGCCACTGGATGTCTGTAATTTCGGTTTCAGGTGAACAGTTACACATCACGTTTAAGGTTCAGTTTTCAATTGATATGGCGCGCACCTACGCCATGCAGACATTTAAAAATTTAACCAGTGAAATTTCTAATTCGCACAGTAAAGATTTTATTCGAGAGTACTGTAATATGGTTGCTGGTTACATTAAAAATGCTTTGATTCATAATTCCATTTCTGTGGGTGTCAGTTTGCCACTTCTTTGCCGCGGGTTTGACGACTTATTTTTTGATTTACCAGCACGCGCTTTCAGTGGAATAGATCGCTGGAAATTGGCACATAACGGCAATATTATCAACTGTGCCTCGGTGATCGAGGTTATTGAAGATTTAGATTTTAAAGATCTTGATGACGAGACTTTGCTTTCTGGGGAAGTTGAATTTTTATAGTTTTACCAATGGTTAAGGAATAAAAGATGGCAAAAATATTGATTGTAGATGATTCAGAGGCCCTCCGGACCCAACTGCGAAAAGATCTAGAATCTCATGGTCACATTGTAAGCGAAGGCTTTGATGGTTTAGATGGCTTGGCCCAACTTGCGAAGTCTGAAAACACTGAGCTTATTATTTGTGATGTAAATATGCCACGGATGGATGGCCTTTCGATGTGTGCAAAAGTAAGTGAAGATGCTAAAAATTCTAATATCAAATTATTCATGCTGACAACTGAAGCCAGTCCAGGAATGAAAGTTCGTGGTAAAGAAGTGGGTGTCAAAGCGTGGATTACAAAACCCTACGCGCTCGATAAACTACTACAGGCCATCGACAAAATCTGTGCAAAATAAAACCGACGAAGCAGGTAGAAACATGAGTGCCAATAAAGAATTACATGCCAATCACAAAATGATTCGCTTTCTTGAGGAAGCCAAAGCTCAAAGCGAAATGGTTCTGGATGCGTTACCCGGAGTTTTCGCCGTCATCGATAAAAGTGGTCGCATTTTCCGCGGGAATGCTAAAATTGCAGATCTACTTAAGCTTAAGTTCGAATCTCTTGCTGAAGGGCGCTTTAATCAACTTTTAACTGAAGTTAACTGGGAAACATTTATAGAAAAATTAAACGAGTCTGAAAAATGTATTGATCAAGGCATCAATTTTCAAATGGAACTTTTAGACAGTGCAAAAGTTGCTTTCGATCACATTATAAATATTCGACCAATTAGTAATCCCGATTATAAATCGACTGCTTTGGGATTGTTCGTAGTTACTGGCAGCGATATCACTGAAGTAAAAAAAGTCACCGAAAAGATGTCTCGTATGGAAATTGAGCTGCAAACCGCGAAGGCAGTCCAAGACACTTTGTTCCCTGAACCAACCGAATTTACCAGCGCTAAAATTTCTTTGGCTGGAAGTTACCAGCCTGCTTCAGAATGTGGCGGCGATTGGTGGTTTTACAACACAATTGGCAACCGAGTTTTCTTGTGGATCGGTGATGTAACTGGCCATGGGGTAAGTGCTACTTTAGTTACTAGTGCTGCGCGTGCCGCGGTTTCAGGAATTGAATCTAATCCCGATGTTACTCCATCATCGGCGCTAACTATTTTAAACAAAGCTGTTTACGACGCCTCAAAAGGGCGGAAGTATATGTCTTTTTGTGTCGTCGCAATCGATCTGAAGTCCGGCGCTTGCACGTATTCATCGGCTGCGCACGAGCTGCCATTTTTAATTCAAAATCTTGGAAGTGATGACCCGAAAGGATTTGACGTATCTTACCTTCCTACCGTGAATACGTCTTTTCTTCTTGGCCAGCAAGAAGAAGCAACTTTTTCTGAAGACACAATTTACTTAAAGCCTGGCGACGGACTTTTTTTATACACCGATGGCATCACCGAACTTGTGAACCCAGCTGGCCAACAGTGGGGCGACCGCAAAGTACGGCAAACCATTTTAGCTTGTGCACGCGAAACCAAGAGTGCAGCCAAGTTTGTCTCTAAGTTTAACGACGATATGCATTCATTTCGTAATAATGCCGAGGTTCGGGACGACATGACTTTTTTCGTTTTTAATTTAATTAATTACGATACGACGGCACCTAAGCTAAAAACTCAGCAGACCATAATAGTTACTTAAAATAATATTAAGCTGCAGTTTTTTGCAAAGGGCCTGCGAAGGCAGTGTTGTACAACTTAATAGTAATTACCAATCCTTTGTTTTTTTCCGATTGTAGCATCAACTGACCGCCCATTTTTTCAATTTTCTCTTTAACGACATCCATTCCCACACCTCGACCTGAAATTTCGGTGGCAATAGTCTTCGTTGAAAAATTGGGTAAAAATATCAAGTGCAATTTTTCCTGCACAGAATATTTTGCTGCTTGCTGCGGCGTAATCAATTCTTTACTTAAAGCACTTGCAGCAACTCTTTCCGCATCAATTCCACTTCCGTCGTCACTTACAACGATTGTTAATGAATCAAACTTATCAACAGAATAGATCTTTAGCTGTCCTACTTCTGGTTTACCTTTAGCTAACCTTGTTTCCGGAGATTCGATTCCATGATCCAGAGAATTTCTGATAAGATGCACTAAGCAGTCGTGTAATGTCGCAGCCTGTTCAGCACTAGCTAAAGCATCTCCTTCAATTTCTAAATCCACTTTTTTACCAAGTTCTTTTGCTAAATCAGAAACCATCGGTGTAAATTTTGCCGACAACGCTGCAACTGATTTGAACCCCAGTCGAAGCATTGCCATCTGCAGCTGAATATAAACATCCGCTGAAACAAGTTCCTTAGAAGTTTCCACAACCGATTCTGCCTGATTAAGTGCTAATGGATAGACCGGCAGAACACCCTCTCCCCAGCTGGTTTCAGAACGTAAAAATTTTTGAATCAGTTCCAAATGCGCTGCCAATACCTTTTCAATTTTATCAAGTTCAAGCGAAATGGGTTCAGAATCATCAGAATGAATGATTCTCGACATCTGATTCATGATCAGAGATTCCGATTGATGCACTTGATCCGATAAAACACGCATTTTTAGCTGTCGCGCATTGCCTTTAACTGTATGAAGTATTCGTTGCAAATCCATAAAGCTTAGTGGATCTATCATTACAGCCAAGGACCGGCACTCGGTGATCAATTTGTGAAACTGTTTAATTGCAACGCTTAAGTCTTCTAAACTATTATCCAGAACGCATTCCACCATTCCTGTTTGTTCTTGTTCTTGCTTGAACTGCAGCTCCATCTTTTCAAGATCTGTTATATCTTCAACTACAAAAAGTAATCGATCCAAATTTTGATTGCTGTCCCAGATCGGTGAAATATTTACTTTTAAAAGCTTCACTGCAGGCGCTGCACCATCCAAGCCTGGCACAGCGTATTGGACCTTTCTTGGAAAATTTGATTCAACCAGATCCCACTGAAGTTCGCCTTCGCCCATAACAGTCACTAAGGCACTAGCAACTGAATCGTAAACTTCACTTTTATAATTTAAACTTTTATACAGCGTTAGCATTACACTTTCGCCCGCAATATTTTGACCAAATATTTTCTCAGTAAATTTTGTAATTGGCTCGACAACTACGCCGCCGGCTCCGACTGCAAAAAGTGCCTGTTGTAAATTATCGACGATTACAGCTACTTTTTCTGACTCTTTGGCCACCACGGACTGTGAATTGTTCTTTTCCTCTGTAAGCAAATCATTCATTTTTTTTGAGTAGTGCTTCCGCATAAAGTGGAACAGTAGCGCCGAGAAAAAAACAATACTTAGAATTACGCCAACAGCCATTTTCTTGGACCCTTTATTGAAATTATATCTACCCAGTTATCGTCATAAATATCTGCGATCTTAACCTAGACCTGTAACTTAGTTTTACCGAATTTAATGTTTTTTAGCGCAGGACTTAAGGCTTGGCTTGATTTAAGATGATATGAACGTTCTTTGGAACTTCGTTGCGCTCTTTAGCGGACATATTAATTGGGAACGCACAGCAAAGTGTGGTTGTAACCCCAGGATCTACAGCTACGTAGTAGCTCATGCACGAATCAAAGATCATATACGAGCCTATTCCAGCTCCACCCGTTTCATAATTGATCATTTCTCCGGGATTATTTATGTAACACAACTTAATGCGCTCAATTAATTTACTAATATTTAAACGCCCATAAAAATCAGTGCAACCTATGATGACTCGATTTTGATCGTGTCCAGCAAAAATATGGGGTTTTTTCAAAGGATCAATCGAAATTTTTGAGTTATCTCGTTCCATATTGGAATTTGAATTCTCCATATTTACGTAGGGTGCATTAAAAAGTGAATTTGTAATCAGTTCGTCTGCGGCTAATCGAATATCAGCAATTATCGAATGTCTTTTGCAGTAAAGACCAATAAATTCTTCCAATTTTTCCAATACCATTTCTTTTTCAAGTGGTTCAGTCAAAAAATAGGAAATTCCTAACTTTTCTTTTTCAGTTTCTGCAGATGGTTTTTCTACCCCCATGATCACTGATAAGGGAAATTTAATAAACATCTCTGGTGAATCTGTAGTGTAAGAGGATAATTTTAACTCGGTGTCTGTTTGCAGGTTTGATTTTTGCACAACATGTTCGGCGGTCTTGTCAAAGCACATGCTAAGCACTTGCACTGAAGTAAGTCGATCACACAGGATAATTTTTTCGTCTTCGGGTTTTGAAAGCAACTCAGAAAGCTCTTTCAGTTCGAAGAAAAAATTTTTTTGATCCATATACTTCCTATTTTAGCAGGCCTTGCAAATTTGTTTCACAAAAACTGCAACCCATGTATCGGCAAACTGAAGGTAACAATCAACAGTCTATCAAGAAAAATTGTTTAGTCATTAGGAAGATGCAAAAAAATTTAATATCGGCGCGCTGTTAACATTTTTCTCGACCTAAGTCGATTAAAAATCAGCTAAATCAGATTACTACATCAAAGGGCTAGATTAATACTTCGCGGATCCAAAATATACCCAGTAGAAAAATTTTTAAGTAGTCTGAGGGTATAATGACGAATGAAAATTTTAATATAGTTGAAAATGTTGAACAGCTAACAGTTAGCGTAAGTGGCGAAATTTCTGCAGAAACTTTATTTCCAAAAATTACGCCGAAACCACAACAGATCAAATTACATCTTGCTCTAGACTATGCTGGGTATGTGAATTCAAGCGGAATTCAAGGTTGGATAGCATGGATTAACGAAATGCAAAGAAACTATCCGAATTTGCAATTTTCGGTCCAAATGTTACCTGCAAATTTTGCGCGCCTTGCGCATCACATTCGCGATTTTCTACCCAAAAATATAATCGTAGAATCATTTATTGCACCTTATTTTTGTAGTCATTGTAACTGCAGTTTCAATATGGTTTATAAAAGTGGAGTTAACTGGAATTTAGCTTGGACACCTAAGGAACTTTCGAAAGAAATTATAAAAGCTAAGTGCTCGGCTTGCGAATCGTTAGCAGATATCGATACAGTTGCAGAAGCCTATGAAAAATTTCAGTCCGCACCAGTTTCAAAATCCAAATAGCACCTAAAAAAAATTAAACAAAGTCTATGACTGATACACTTTTGTTTGTTTTTTTCTTTTTATCCAGTAGAATTTGGATATGAAAGAATTTAATGTGTTAACAGAAAAGCAAGGAAATACGATTATCTACACGATGGAAGGCTACTTGGCTGAAGCTGCTAAGATGCCAATTCTTGAGTCTGCTTCTATTCTTAAAATTAATTTAGGAAAAGTAACTGGCTTAAATTCCTTTGGCGTGCGTTGGTGGTGCCAGTGGGTAAAGCCTATACCCATGACAACAAAGATATTTTTAGCTGAATGCCCAATGGTTTTTGTTAAAACTTTTAATACTGTCGGCGGCTTTTTAACCTCTAACATGGAAGTCACTTCATTTTATGTTCCTTTTTATTCTCCGGTAGATGAAACCAGAAAAGATATTTTGTACACCAAAGGTGAACAATTTACGGGGCCGAATTTAAAACACCCGACAATTCTTGGTTTAAATTCAACCCCATTAGAAATTGATGCTGCTTCCAATTACTTTAAATTTTTGGAGCGACAAGCATGAGATCCATTTTACAAGACTTTTCACATCTATGGCCAAAATCACGTGAAGCTGCGTTAGCTCCAATTTTATCAAAAGTGACATATTTAAAATACCCTGAAGACAGCAATTTACTGGGCTTGGAAAAGCGACCTGACAAAGTTATTGTCATCACCTCCGGCGAAGATTTTTTTGCTATACGGCCGTTTATATTTAACGGGTTTCGGCATTTTGTGAATAGAAACCGTAGTGACTTACCACAAGAGCTTTTAGCATCGTGCTTGATGATTGCGAAACCTGCGATATTCGTACAAAATCCGATACCATTTTTCTTAGCAGGATTTAGTAATCTGCAAATTTTAACTGATACCGAAAGAAACCTAACCATATCGTTTAAAAAAAGTACTCAAAAAGCAGAAATTCTTCACGAGCTTGAAGAATTTTTAGCAAAAAATCCAAAAACTAAAAGCCTAAGTGATATATGTATCCAGTCGGCTGACGAACTGATTACAAATGCCCTTTACAATGCGCCGGTCGATGCCGACGGCGAACGTATGTTTTTAAACGTCGATCGTCAGGAAGCAGTCGAATACCCACCTAACAAAAAAGCTACGTTGTTTGCGTGTTTCTCGGATGATCGCATCACGATCGGCTGCGAAGACACTTTCGGTTCCATGACTGTAACTGAAATGTATCAGTACTTAAGAACCAAATTTAGCAGCGATTTATCCATTCCTCGTGAAAGTACTGGCGGCGCGGGCCTTGGTTTGAAAATGATTATGGAAAACTCAGCAAACTTTTATTTATTTAGCGAACGGTACCGTAGGTCATTGGTAGCTGCATCATTTCTTCTTTCAGGTTTAAAATCCAATATGTCAAACCGTAAGCACTTTCACTGGAGTGTTAGTTAACCCTCTAGACCCAGTGTGCTTTGAGATACAGATTACCTTAGGCTAATGTTTCCCGTACGTCTTAGCAACGTTCGCAAACTAAGGAGCCTTCCGATGAAAATAAAAGCCGCTGTAGCCTGGGGACCAAATCAACCGCTAAAAATTGAGGAAGTCGATTTACAAGGACCGCAAAAAGGCGAGGTTCTAGTAAAAATGATTGCAAGCGGAGTTTGTCACACAGATGCCTTCACGCTTTCGGGCGCCGATCCTGAAGGAATTTTTCCAGTGATTTTAGGCCATGAAGGCGGCGGAATTGTCGAAGCCATCGGCGAAGGCGTCACAACTTTAAAAAAAGGTGATCATGTAATACCGCTGTACACCCCAGAGTGCCGCGAATGCAAATTCTGTTTGTCGGGAAAAACTAATTTGTGTCAGCGCATTCGCTTGACGCAAGGAAAAGGCTTAATGCCCGATGGAACATCGCGATTTTCAAAAGATGGTAAACCCATATTTCACTACATGGGGACCTCAACATTTGCCGAATACACCGTTGTTCCGGAAATTTCCCTAGCTAAGATCGATAAAAAAGCGCCGCTTGAAAAAGTGTGTTTACTTGGTTGCGGCGTTACTACGGGAATAGGCGCCGTACTGAATACGGCAAAAGTTGAAGCCGGCGCAACGGTTGCCGTATTTGGATTAGGCGGTATCGGACTATCTGTTATTCAAGGTGCAAAAATGGCAAAGGCTGGAAAAATTATCGGCATCGACATCAACAGCTCGAAAGCCGAAATCGCCAAAGCATTCGGCGCCACAGATTTTATAAACCCAAAAGATTTTACTAAACCCATTGAGCAAGTTATTATCGAAATGACTGACGGCGGAGTCGACTATTCATTCGAATGCGTTGGTAGCACCAAATTAATGCGCACAGCTCTAGAGTGCTGTCACAAAGGCTGGGGTCAATCCATTATCATTGGCGTGGCCGGTGCCGGGCAAGAAATCTCAACCCGCCCGTTTCAGTTAGTTACTGGCCGAGTTTGGAAGGGATCTGCTTTTGGCGGCGTCAAAGGCCGCACAGAACTACCAGGGTACGTTGATATGTACATGTCAGGCACAATCAATATCGATGATCTTGTTACTGGCGAATGTAAGTTAGAAGACATCATCCAAGCCT
>JANPNP010000525.1:0-3502 GCA_031427535.1 Bdellovibrionales bacterium
ATGTCCGCCTTGCGCACCCTACTCGTTGGATTTCCATCTGCTAAAGTATACCGAACACCAGCCGGTGCAGATTTTTTAAGGTGCGCAAAGTTAAACAAGGCGTAGGTGTCTCCAACTTTTTTTTCCAGATTTTGAACGTGTGCAGTCTTGTACAAATTTGCAAATGCAGATGACTTCTTAATCTTTTCATCTGTTGCAGTTAGCTTTGCCACATCCAGTGGACCAACTTTAGGAATGGCATAAGTTACTTTGGTATTAAACACGGCCAAGAAAGTATCTGATAATGAAGTGCAGCCTTTCAAATTGGAAAGTCTGGTTGCGCGAAATTCTAGAATCTCGTCTTTAGCAGTAAAGGACTCGCCCGTTGTGGCTGAGCAAATCGTATCTGAACTTTTGGAAAGTAAAGTGACAGCTTGCCCTTTTTTAAAGTGACCATGTAAGCAGGCCTCGGCGCCGCATAAGTTTTTATTAAAAACAAAAGCTACTTGCGTTGCAAAACTGTGACTGCATAATACAAAGATTATGATACTGAAATATGTTTTCAAGTGTACCTACCTGTTTTTTTCATGCAAAAAATTATTACAATGGATTCAGAATACCGTTAACTATATTCTAAATTCAAGGAATTACAATTTTCATATTTAAAAGCTCTAAGTAAGGAACGCAAAATGAAATCATTATTATTTCGCATTTCAAATTTATTCTTCGTCTTCGCCACGTGCTCGACCGCATGTGCAAGGAGCCCGTACCCAAAAAGCAATCACTTCGACGGAGACAGATTTTTTCAACCAGGCGGCATGCCCCCACGAGGTTTCATAGACCTTTTGAAGTGGCAATTTTCTGGTGAAAAAAAAGAGTGGCCAAAGTTTCAAGAAAATACGGCTAAGCCGAATATACTTGTCGATGTTGATTCGATGACCTTAGGGGTTACGTTCATTAATCACGCTTCATTTTTAATTCAAGCCAACGGTTTGAACGTACTTACTGATCCCATTTTTTCCGAACGCGCTAGCCCTGTTCAATGGGCTGGGCCTAAACGTGCCAGGCTACCTGGTATGACGCTAAAGGATTTACCGCGTATTGATTTGGTTTTGATCAGTCACAATCACTATGATCATTTGGATAGACACAGCATTCAGGATTTGCAAAATAAGTTCGCTCCGCTTTTCGTTGTACCTTTGGGGGATGCTGAGCATTTAAAAAAGTTTGGAGCAAAAAATATTATTGAGCTGGATTGGTGGCAGACACACACGGTGCCCAATTCAGATTTGGTTGTGACATTCGTGCCGGTTCAACATTGGTCGTCGCGCACTCTGTTTGATCGCAACAAATCTTTATGGGGTGGATACGTCATAAAAAATACAAAGTATAATGTTTATTTCGGCGGCGACACCGGGTACGGGCCCCACTTTAAAGAAACTGCCAACAGGCTAGGTCCATTTGATTTAAGCCTAATTCCGATCGGAGCTTACGAACCCCGCTGGTTTATGAAAGAGCAACACATGAACCCCGAAGAAGCAGTTCAAGCACACATAGATTTAAAATCAAAATTTAGCTTAGGCTGTCACTTTGGAACATTTCAACTGACTGACGAAGGCATCGATGATCCGCCAACGGATCTTGAAGCTGCTAGAAAAAAGTTAGATGTAAAAGCCGAAGATTTTGTTGCGCCCGAAAATGGCCAAAGTTTTATAGTGAAAGCTAATTAAGGTTGGCATCGACTTGGCTGTTTTGCTAAAACAAATGGTTACAGCTTACTATGTGACTATTAAATTTTTCACTTATGGGAATATTTTTGTTTTTCAGAACCTTAAACATGTCTTGAAAATAATTGTTGTAAAAACTATCGAAAAGGCCACCCGCTTTAATATTATATTCCCAACCACTTGGTCCAATTTTTTGTGCATCCGTTATGTAAAATCTTAAAGCTTTTTCTTTGTCTACAAGTGTCGAGCGAAATATCCGATAGGTTTTATCTAGGGAACGTCTTTTCATCTGGTAGATCCAGTCCTCTAGAAGTAATGGGGTTTCAAAACTAGTATCAAGTGCCCACCATCTACCTGAATGTTGGTCTTTAACTAGTGTCGCAACATGAAACTGCCACGCTTTGTCAGGCAGATTTTAATATCAAGTTTTTTCATTTTCCACATCTCGGTCAGCATGGCTTCCTTTTTTGCTTTGTTCTTGGTGGTGTTCCATTTGTCGAACTGCGGCTAAGCAATCGATATAACTCAAATAAATTTTCTGTGTCCAAATAAAGTTAAAAATGTAATACATTATTTCTTGTCATTTTGAAGGATCTGCTCAAACATTCAATAATGAACAAACCTGACTGGCAGATACTTGGTGATCTAAAAGCACTTGCAAACAAACCACTGCAAGAAGTAGCGATTGGTAAAACAAAAGTCGCACTAACTTATTTGAATGGTAATTTTTCTGCAGTCTCGGGCTTTTGCAATCACTTTGGCGGCCCGCTTGGGCGCGGAAAGTTATCTGGAGAGTACCTCGTATGTCCGTGGCACAATTGGAAATTTCATCATAAAAGCGGCAAGGGCGAGCCAGGATTTGAATCCGATTGCGTTCCTACATATTTATTAAAAGTCGAAGGCGAAAAACTATTAATTGATCTAGCGTCCGCTAGCCCTAGACACAAAGCTCCTCATGCGGCCCACCCACTTGCACGCGAGGTCAAGCGCAGCCCTGGGCCAATTCGAGTTTTGGGTATTTCTACGACAAACATGGACGACGAAAATCCACGCACGTCGACTTCAGATCTTTTACTTGAAGTCGCTTTGAAACATGCGTCGGCCACACTAACAGCTGAAGTACAAACCATTCACCTAAGTCAGCTTAAATTTCGATCCTGTGAGGGCTATTACTCAAAAGCAGCGCGTGCTTGTACTTGGCCGTGCTCGATCACACAAATGGATCCGGAAGATCAAATGGAAAAGGTCTACGAAGCTTTTGTTCACTGGGCCGATGTGGTCGTAATTGCAACGCCAATTCGCTGGGGCAATGCAAGCTCGTTGTATTACAAAATGGTCGAGCGAATGAACTGTGTTCAAAATCAAATCACGATTGCAAATCGCCAGCTTATTTCAAACAAGGTCGTCAGTTTGATAATTACGGGCGGCCAAGACAACATTCAAGCTGTTGCGGGTCAGCTTCTTGGTTTTTTTGCCGAGATCGGTTGCTCTTTTCCACCTTTTCCTTACATTGCTCATTCAAGGGGATGGACCGCTGAAGACATGGAGCAAAACGTAATCCAAGTTGCGGAAAGTAAAGATCTTCGCGCGGGCGCTCAGGCACTGGTCGAGCGTTCAATTGAAACTGTTAGAATGATGATGGAAAGCGATCAAGTAAAAAGTTTGGTGCGCGGTGGCCGCAAAGCTCACGTTCTAGAATAAATTTATTTTTGAGCGGCTAAAAAAGATTCGCGGTGCCCTCGCACAGCTCTGATCCAAGCAAGTACTCCACTTCACATTTAACATCTAGAACTAAC
>JANPNP010000526.1:0-3758 GCA_031427535.1 Bdellovibrionales bacterium
GGACTGGATAGCGTCACGAGGAGAAGGAGTGAAGATATGAGGAGCTGGCCCGACCGAAGAGGAGGTTGACGCCGACCTGATCAACGCCGGCAAGCAAACGGTGACTACCATCAAAGGCTCGTCGATTTTCGGTTCCGACCATTCGTTAGCGATGATTCGCGGCCTACGGGATCTTTTTGCCAAAGTTTTTTGACTTGGTTTACGCAGTCCTTCGTTATCCCCTGGCATCCTGTGTGCCACAAATACAGTTTTGGCAATGCTGGCTGATTTAATTCATTTACAGGTTCGTTTCGACTAAAAATAAGTGGCCGCTGTCTTAGCACCACGGCCACGTCAACGCCGCTGCTTTCGCCGTGAAATATGTTTTCTAACTCTCGGGCAAATTCATACATTTCTGAATCTTTAACGTAACCTAAGAAATTAAAAAAGTACGTAACAGCCACACATAAAGTAGCCGAAGCCCCCATGCCCGCGCCAAAAAGAATATTTGATTTAAGATGCACCCGCCCAGTCAACTGCTGCTGTTTCAAATTTAATTTTACAAAGGCTTTCTCGAATACGGAAAACACCACTTTGGAAATTTCATTCGAATTCACACCCTGCAGATCTATCTTAAGCGCTGAATCAGCTTTAAAATAGAAAATTTCTAGGTACTGGCTTGATAGCGGAAACACCAGCGCCTTACCGCCACGAAGCACTGAGTGCTCGCCGGCTAGTATCCACTTTCCGGGAATGCGCTTTTGAAATAACACCAAATTAGTTTCTGGCACGGTAGCCTTCGTCAGTCCACATGGCGTAATCTTTGTTAAAAACTTGAATTGTTTTTTGGTAATCAGCCACTTGATCCTGGCGGTAAAGTAAATGCACATTGCTGCCAGCATCCATAGTTACCAATGGCCCATCACCCGTTAACTGCCACTGCTGCAAAATTTTCTGTAATACATTTTGTGAATGACCATTCATGTACATGAATGCCGGGTTTGCCGTGTGAAACAAACCATGCATGTCCCAAAATTCATTCCAGCAAATTTCAAAAGCAATTTTCCACTGCGCCGTCTGTAAGGACTGAACCAAACCAAAAAAGCGGGTTTCGGCCCGCTCAGGCCTGCCATTAAATAAATCAGAAGTAAGCACCAAGGTGTGTGCTTTACTTGATGAAACAAGTTTAACACTTTCGTCACACAAAATCACTTGATGTAATAGATTAGTAAACGGCAGTTCAACTTTTTTAACTGTTTCCTTGTCCCAGGTAACCCACGGTGTGAAAAAAGATCGGCACGAAGATCCCGAACCTTGCCGTGAAATTTGTGCTAGTTCTTCTGAACTTTTCGGTGAAACAGAATTGTGCTGATCTGCCCACGTGTAGGCTGCCAACGTCAGTGCCGCAAAACTAGAGGCCGAACTTGCTAAGCCGCAGTCCGACGGAAAATTATTTGCCGATTCAATTTCGAAAAACCCTTCGATCCCAAACTGCATTTTTAGTTTTAGAAAAAACTGCAGAAATTTTTCTTTTCCGTTAGCAGAAAGCTCGATCGGTCGTAGGTCACTACGTATTAGTGCGGACCACGTATCCCTCGACTGATCAGATTTTTTTATGCGAACGAAGGTACGTAAATGCTCTAACGTATAGGACAGCGAGGTATTGCACGGAGTATTTAAAGTCGCATTGGTTTTACCCATATACTTTATAAGCGCAATATTTGATGGAGCAGAAGCTTCAACCCACATCTAAACCTACACTTTTTACTTTGCCAAGTTGTGCCAATACGCCTGGGCAAAGATCCTTAGAACTAGCTACAACTGATAAACCCATATTTAAAATTGCAGCTTTTACGTGGCTAGCTTTTTCCGCGTCACATAAAACTAAAATCACATCAGCGCCTAAAGCCCCACACGGTTTTGCTGCTAAAATTTCTTTATTCTTAAGTAATGCCGCTTGTAAGTTTGCCGAATGCTCATGAACCAGTTTGCGAGACGCTAAAAACAGACTCCATTCGTTAACAGCAGCAACTAAGTCAGTTTCATCACCAATTAAGCACTGCTGAATTAAGCGATCTGCGACCTGTGGGAAATCTTTTAAATCTAACAAATTGATCTGTTGCAGATGCTCGTGAGTTTTAATTTTAACGCCCGTTGAAATAAGAAAGAATTCAAGCTTTGGAAACTGCCATGAACTGGTGGTGCAGCTGTTGGTCGCCCCATCGAAATGCATGACTTCACCATAAAGTTGTATTGCTAAATCTAAGCCACTAACAGCAGAACCAGAACTTTCCGCGATTTTTTTGTATTGGTTTTTTAGTGTTGAAAAATCTGAGCTTTGAATAAGATCAGGTAAAATTACACTTAGGTATTCAGCCGTAGATTTGCCAAATCCGCCTAACTTAACTAAATCGACAAATTTTATCTGTAAATCTGGTCGATCTTTATGGGCCATAGCAGCAGGGCTTCCAGAAGGGAAAGCAGATTTAATGTTTTGATCTTTGTGCGTACCAGTTTGGTAACTGACTTCGAATCCAGGACTAGTAGCTAATCCTAAAACCGAGCCTCCTACTAAGGCTGCATATTCTCCTAGTAAAAATGTTTTTCCAGGAATGTGGTAGATCATTACTTAGTGACCGCTTTTACGAAGATCTTTAAGAACTTCGACCGCATTTGATAAAGAAATTCGTTTTCGAAGTGCTAAGATTTCTTCTAATTTTTTGACGACCGTGGGCATTTCAACTTCGGTGGCACCGGCACCTAAGGATAAATTTTTAATGTGCAGCTTCATATGGCCTTCGATAATGCCCACAGTAGTTAATGCCCGAAGCGCACCCAAATTTTGCGTTAGACCAACAGCTGCTACAACACGAGACAATTCAGCAGCCGATTTTATATTTAAAATTTTCATACCGATTTTTGCTGTAGGATGTAGAGTTGTTACACCGCCAACCGTTCCAACGACTAATGGTGCCGTCAGAGTTCCAATAACGCCGTTGGCGGTTTGCCGCCATTTGGTAATCGAGCGGTACTGTCCGGACGTGGTCGCATAGGCATGCACACCGGCTTCGACAGCGCGCCAATCATTACCCGTTGCAATTAAGACCGGATCGATTCCGTTTAATACACCTTTGTTGTTGGTCGCCGCACGGTAAGGATCTAGTTCTGCAAACCGTGACGCTTCTTCGATTTTTAGCGCAAGATCTGCATCCATTTTCATTTCGATCGTAGCCCTGGTTAGTTTGCTATCGACTAAATTTGAAAGAATACACATGTTCACTGTTTCAGACGTGAAACTTTCTAAGGGTTCTTTTAAAAATTCACAAACCTGATTCATAACGTTGGCGCCCATGGCATCACACGGATCCATGTAAATGTGCACGACACCCATATCTAAACCGTCTTCACGAACTAACTTTCGAACAGTTATGTTACGAATGCCACCGCCACGATTAACTAAGCCAAATGCAACTTCGCGGTTAGCAAGTTCGATCAGATAGTTTTTTTGCAGTTCGATTTGTTTTTCAAAATTAGCAAAATCTTTTACTTTCGCAAACTGGATCTGCCCGATTATTTCAGTACCAAGTATTTCAGTCTTAATGCTGCCGTTTTCGCGGATCCATTTTGCCGTTTTTGATGCTGCTGCCACAATGGAAGTTTCTTCCACAGCCATTGGAATAACAAAGTCTTTTCCGTCGATATTAAAATTGATAGCTACACCTAATGGCAATTGGAAATAACCAATGACGTTTTCTACAAACTTTTCAGCTAAGAATGTG
>JANPNP010000527.1:0-2577 GCA_031427535.1 Bdellovibrionales bacterium
CTTCAACGTCTGAACCTCGCGCACAAGCAGCACAAGCTTTTTCTGCATCTTCTCAGCTTCTGCAGAGCCACCCATATTACCACCAGACGACGACGTCGGCACAGAAGCTAGGTTCGGTATCCCACCCCCAGGAGCCACTGCGTACGGAATCTCATCGCCAAACATCGCATCGCTATCTAACAGTGAAGTTCCTTTTTGAATTTTCGCAGAAAGTTTATCTTCGAAGTTTTCTGGTATCACCAGATTTGCATCGATCTTTGCCGCTTTCAAAGTACCGCTTGTTAGTAATCCACGAGTTTCTGAAATAACTTTCATCATGCACGAGGAAACTTCCACCGGAGTTGGCCTCATATCAACTAACTGCGTTTCTAATTTTCGTTTTTCTTGATTTGATAAACTCGCTAGAAATTTCGCCCGTACTTCCGGCGCTAGCCCTTTTACTGCAGTTGCGAAAGCTAAACCATTAACGTTAGCCAGCACCTCTAACATAACTTCAGGTTTCCAACTCAGGATTTTGTCGAAGCTCAGCATTTTCTCTTTAATAGCTTCAGCCCAACTAGGGTCCTCTTCAGTTATGATATTCATGAATTGATCATATTTTTTCGGTCCACAAGTTTCTAGAACCTGAAGAAGTTGAATGAAGCCGCCGCTTTTTTTGTATCTGTCTACCATACCCATATTAGAAATATCGGTAAGTCTCATAAGAAAAGTGAACTGTTTTTCAAAAATTTATATTTTGATTGTGTATCAAACTGAGAAATTTAACTGAATGTTAATTTTACTTTACGCCCTTGTAACATCTGTATTTTACAACAACTGGAATTCCCTCAGAACCGCGAGGAAACAGTATTCCTTGCTTGCCGTCCCAAGTATAAGCAATCGGCTGACTTGGATTTGATACGCGTTCAACTGTCGGGGCCGCAACCGGGTCACAACCCAAAGTTAGTAATCGTGCTGCGTCACCAATACTTGTCGCCATTGTCGAAAAATGCTGCGCGTAATTGCTTTGGCAAATATCCAAAATCTGTCCGCGCGGACGAGGATTATTATCAATATCCTTAGCAGCCGAGTTAGAAAGCTTAGCGTATTCCATCCCTAGCGATGCTCCAACTGCACTTGCGCCTTGTTGATCAAGAATTTGCGAGCTTTGAACTGACCTGCAATCGTTATCTTTCACTATTATCGAATTAAAATCCCAGTATTTTGTTGGATATGTTTCAGACATCATAAAATTAAAGTTTTCATAGCGGTCATTTGCTTCAAAGATATTCGTTTGGCCACTGCGCTCGTCTTCATCAGAAACTAGGATCACGCTTAAGTTGGCATCTGCTCGTAAAAAACTCGATGAGTTCTCTTTGATAACTAAATTAGATGTGAACAATCCGCGCTCGTCAGCTGATGGACACTGAGCAGAATAAGCCGTTTGATATCTAGAATCAGATCTCCAGCTAGGTCCGTAATTTTTGATGGCAAATTGAATGACATTATTCTCACATTTAACAGTCTCTTCGCGAATGATGGACTGATTGAATAATCCAACACGGCCAGCATCTGCGTTTGTCAGAAATTTGCTTCCGTTACCGAATGTAATTAATTTATTTGCTTGAGTTACCGCTAAGTCAGTCGTAACGATCGCGATTCGGTAGTCAATTTCCTTACGATCCAGATTTTCGATCAGACCACCAAAGTTTGCCGCCATATTTTTCTGCTCGAACGACATAGACGGCGAGTTATCATTAACAAACAAAATATCTACTTTTCCTGCGCCAACTTTAAAGTCGCGAACGATATCTACAAAGCCATTCGTAACCACGCAACTTCGTACAGAAATATCGCAAACATCTGAAACTTTTTGTGATGTATTAAATTTTGTTGGTGAGCACGCAATGACCACACCGATTACTAAACCAATAGAAATCTGAGACAGAAAGGTTTTATAGTTTTTAGTATTGGCCGGGTTCATTGTAACCACCTCTACCCTTATACCATCAATAAAAATGCCTGCTTAAAATGGACTAAGTCCGATCTGGACAATTTTTGTGTCAAATCTGTAGACACTAAGACAAAAAAAAAGCCCGATTTAGTAAACTAAATCGGGCTTAGAAAAAAGAGCTGGCATCGTGCTACTCTCTCACACGATTGCTCGTGCAATACCATCGCCGCAAGAGAGCTTAACTTCTGAGTTCGGAATGGGATCAGGTGTGGCCTCTCTGCTAAAAACACCAGCAAAAATAAATTGTGTTTTTAAAATTGAAATCGAAATTGTTTTAACTGATTTTTAGCGAAAAAACTAGAACCTACATAAAAAGAAAATTTATTTTTTAAAAAAGCCTCACGACCTATTAGTACATATAAGCTGAATGCATTACTGCAAGAACACTTTATGCCTATCAACCTCGTAGTCTCCGAGGAGTCTTTAGGGGGGACTAGCCCCCTGAGAAATCTAATCTTGCAGTTGGCTTCCCGCTTAGATGCTTTCAGCGGTTATCCATTCCAAACATAGCTACCCTGCATTGCCCTTGGCAGAACAACAGGAACACCAGAGGTTCGTCCATCCCGGTCCTCTCGTACTAAGGA
>JANPNP010000528.1:0-2369 GCA_031427535.1 Bdellovibrionales bacterium
GTGCTGTATGGAAAAATCATGGAACATCTATTGAACAAAAAGGTTTAGATACGCATGTAGCCCATTTACGTAGAAAGCTAGCGAAAGCGGGGTCACAAATTGTTTCAGTCTATGGTGTTGGATATGTATTTGAGGAATAAAAGAGAGGAAAAACAAATTTGTTTTTCCTCTCTTAAACGTTTAGTAGCAAATTCAGACCGATTGATTTTAAAAACTTATTTTTCGAAACTGGTTTGCAACTTCCTTGCGATAAATGTAGGTCGTAACTAAAATCGCGACCCCTGTAGTAATCAGCAATAGCTGTAACGGATTGCGCTTCACAAACGCCGTAGCGTTTGTTGAATAATGTTTGGCTACAGCACCGACTGATGTACCGGCAGCTCGAACGTTTTCTGATATAATATCAGCAGCAAAAATATCTTTTGAATTATAACCCTTTGCAACCGGCGTTAATATTGTTCCCTGATTCATTGATGTCCTCCTTAAAATTCTGACGGATGCCGAGTTGAACTGCCTTTTTTCTTAATAGCATCTAGTCGGTTTGGATCACGGTAATTTTCACTCGTGTGTTTATCGAATAAATCTGAAACCTTTGTTGAAATATCGTCTTTGGCATTCCCGTATTTATTCTGGATAAGTCCAGTTACCGAATTTGCATCACCCTTGGTTTGTTCCCACTCATCGTCAGTTATTTTTCCCCACGTTCGCTGCAGATCACCCTTGATCTGCTGCCATTTTCCTTTAATCGTGTCTGCATTCATGATGTTCTCCTTTGTGTTAAGTCTAACCTACAAAGCAGCAACTTAAAGTCCAACCTCAGAGCGAACTGAAGCCTAACTCGTATGGAATAAGAAGAAAAATATCCCCAGGCTAAGTCATACTGCCTCAGCGCACAGCAAGTTGTGTGCGCTGACAGCCAATTACATTTCCATGCTGTCTGGCATTTCCTGCAATTTACGATACAACGTCTTGCGGTCGATACCTAAGATTTTAGCGGTTGCTTCTCGTGCGCGATTATTTTTCTGGAAGACGTGCTGAATGTATTTTTTCTCGACATCTTCTAATGGAAGAAATGCATCACCATATTTAAAGACGAATGAATTCTTTGGGTCCACTGCAGTTTGCTCAAAAGCAGTTTCTACATCATCGTCAAATGCTAAAAGTGAACTGACATCAATTTCCTGAGATGTGCAAAGTACCACAGATCTTTCAACTGTATTTTCTAGTTCGCGAACATTACCACGCCAATTGTTTTTAATTAGAAATTCTTTTGCAGCTTGGCTGAATCCTTTTATTTCGGCCCCGTTCATCGCATTAAATTTACTTAGAAAAAACTGCGCTAAAGGCATGATATCTTCTTTACGTTCACGAAGGGCTGGCACGCGAAGCGGGATAACATTAAGACGAAAGAATAAGTCATCGCGAAAACGCTTTTCTTGAACTTCCAATTTAAGATCTTTGTGCGTTGCCGTGATGACCCGCACATCAATATTACGGTACTGGTTTTCACCTACTCGCTTAATTTTTCGGTCCTGCAGGACGCGTAAAAGCTTTGCCTGTAATGGTAAATTCAGATCACCAACTTCATCTAGAAAAAGTGTTCCACCTTCGGCTTCTTCAAACAAACCTACTTTTTTATCGCTAGCTCCTGTGAATGCACCTTTAGCATGACCAAATAACTCAGACTCTAACAAATTATCAGGTATCGCCGAGCAGTTAATTGCAATAAAGGGTTTATCCCGGCGGGAACTCCATTGATGAATTGCTTTAGCAAAGACTTCTTTACCAGAACCACTTTCACCCGAAATCAATACCGTTGAATTACTTTGCGAGACTCGCTTTGCCAAATCGAAAGACTTTTTAAAAGCTTCGCTGTGACCAATTATTCCGTCGGGATTGGTTCCTCGAGTCACTTCAACTGCTTTTTTCAATGTGTAGTTATCCGCATGCAACTGATTTAATTTAAATGCCCGCTGAACAGATATAAACAATTGGGGGAAATGCAGTGGTTTGACCACAAAATCATAAGCTCCGCATTGAATAGCTTCACACGCAATATCGACATCATCAGAAACAGTAATTAAAATAATCGGAGTTTGATAACCTTCTTCGCGCATCTTTTTAATAAAATCTAAACCACTCATCTCGGGCATATTTAAGTCTGATATAATAGCGCCTACATTAATTTTTTTAGCGCGAAAATCCTTCAACGCCTTAATGGGGTCTTCATAGTGATGGACTTTCATATCTCGCTGTTTGAAAAATGCTGTAATTAGTTCTGCTAAATCAATGTCATCTTCTACTAGTAAAATTTCTTGATTCATTAAATGTCTCCCCTTTTTACGTCGCATGAAATGGGGCAAATATCC
>JANPNP010000529.1:0-6280 GCA_031427535.1 Bdellovibrionales bacterium
AAAAGCGATTATGGAAATGATATATCCACCAGGGGAAAGAAGTACTGTTCCTATCGTAGCTGTCACCGGCACAAACGGGAAGACGACAGTTTCGCGTTTGATACATAAGATTTTAAGCATGGATAATTCTACAGTTGGACTTACGACAACTGAAGGAATTTGGATTGGATCAGAGAAGATTCAAAGTGGCGACACCACAGGACCCTTATCATCTGAAGCTGTGCTGTCAGATCCAAAAATTGATAGCGCTGTCCTTGAAGTTGCACGCGGTGGCTTGGTTCGCGGGGGGTTAGCTTATGATTGGTCTGACGTCGGCGTGATAACAAATATTCGTGCCGATCATATTGGCCAGGACGGTATTGAAAGCGTTGAAGATTTAATTTGGATAAAGTCGCTGGTAGCCGAGCGGGTTCGTGGCGGTGGAACATTGGTGCTGAATGCTGATGATCCAGCAGCACTGTCTGTGTTAGATCGAAGAAAAGTTAAATCCGTTCAAAAAAAGATTTTTTTGTATTCTCTTAACAAACTAAATCCCGTCTTTAACGAACATTTACTTCACGGCGGTAGTGGATGTTGGCTAGAGTCCGGGTACATCTATGTAAAAAATGGTGAAGCCGTCCACCGGCTTATGGCCGCAGCGGCCATACCCATAACCTTTAATGGAATTGTTGATTTTCAAATTGGCAATACGTTAGCCGCTGTAGCTGCAACTACCGGCTTAGGTATTAGCACCGATAATATTATTGCTGGACTAAAAGATTTTCTTCCAACAGCTGCAAATGCCGGCCGACTTAGCTTATACAAAGTCCATAATGGTCACGTCATTTTAGATTACGGGCACAATCCCGACGCCTTGGCATCTGTCAGTAAACTTGTGCACCAGTGTAAGGGTTTTCGCAAAACCGTTGTCATTGGCTTACCGGGTGACCGAAGCGACGATTTGTTAAAACAGTGCGCAGGGTCCATAGCTGGGCACTACCATCATTTTATAATTAAAGAAGACGATGATTTGCGTGCGCGAAAATCTGGTGAAGTCAGCTCTATCATCTTAAAGGCTATTCTAGAAAAAAATCCCGAAGCGGCTTGCGAAATTATTCTTCAAGAAAAAGCTGCAATTACAAAGGCATTAAACCAGCTTGAGGCGGATGAACTTGTTGTCATTTTCTATGATCAGCTTGCAACAGCGCTTGAATCGTTGAAAGAATTTGATCCCGAGCCTAAATTAAATCTGCCAATACTAAATCGTGAAGTTAGCAGTTACATTTGGAAGCAGCTCCGTTACGAAGATTCCCATCATTTTGTGCATGGTACTCCTCAGTAATGAAAAAAAGAAGCGTTCGTAAAAAGCTTGCTCGGAAGAAAAAGGGCCCGGGCGCTTTAATTATCATTGGTGGTGCCGAGGATAAAGAAGATAATCGCGTTATACTTCGTGAAATAGCAGAGCGAACTCAAAATGGTGCGCTGATAATAATGACCGCAGCTAGCTCAATTCCACTTGAACTATGGCGCGATTACAAAAAAATTTTTCACGAGCTCGGAGTTAAGAAAGTGGCGCATCTGTCAATCTCGCAACCTGAAGAGGCACACAAAAGGGAAAATATTTTGATGTTAAAAGATGCCGCAACTATTTTTTTCACCGGAGGGGATCAGCTTCGGATCACTTCAAAGTTGGGTGGAACTCCGGTTCTTGATTGTATATATGAAATTTACGAGTCAGGTGGCACTATTGCCGGAACTTCCGCCGGCGCATCTATGATGGGTGAAACGATGTTGATAGGTGGTGGCGGCGATGATTCCCATAAAGTCGGGAATTGGATGATGGCTCCCGGGCTTGGGTTGGTAGAAAATATGGTTATCGATCAGCATTTTGCACAACGTGGACGCATTGGTCGCTTATTAGGAGCTGTGGCACTAAACCCAGGGGTACTGGGAATTGGAATCGATGAAGACACGGCTATAGTCATTGAAGATATTCATTTTAAAGTTATTGGCAGTAATGCGGTTTACGTCGTCGACGGTCACAAAGTTTCTAGCACAAACATTGCCGAAGCATCAGCCGACAAGACGATGTCGATGCATAACGTGTTACTTCATATTTTAGCAGAAAATGAAGTTTTTCAATTTAGAAACTCGAACTATTGGCAGGGCGCGAAAAAATCAGTAAAGGCGGGCAGATTCGTAAGGCAAAAGCACATTTTCAAGCTCATCGGGAACTGTAAAATTAAAAAGAAGATACAATGATTTTAAAACTTGCAGACTCATTTGCTTACTTCGAAAACCCAAAAGAGTATCAAGATGCTCTTTGATTTCCTGTTTTGAATTAAAACTTTCTCGAAATTCAAAAAACTCAACTATTCCATGAATGAGTCTAGAATAAGGATGTTGCCTATCTCTTGCCAGGTGATTTGGAAACCCAAGGCCTGATTCGTTTTCGTGGTGCTGCAAAGCTACCAATAAAATTTCTTCCGGGATGTCTTTGATGGTAGATAAAATTTGGTAGCTTACAGTTGGATGCTGCTCATATTTTACAACATCTTCGTCGGTAAACTGAATTCGAGCTTTCAAAAAAAGTTCCGGCGTGGTGCTTAGGCCCACATCGCAAAGAAGTGCGCCAAGGGCAACCTTGCTTAAAATTTTTGGATTTGTCCACTTCCAGTGAATGGCTACGGCAGTTGATAAAAATGAAATTTGCGCCCCGCGAACGGCTAGATCCAAACTTTCTTTCGACATACTTTCTAAAACTCCAAAAACATCATCGTTTTCAAATGAAATCTGACTGTAGTTTTCGAAACTGCTTAAAGCTTTTTTAAAAATTGCGGCGTCTAAATGTGCGCTATAAGCGCTAGTTGAAATAGTTCGCGTTAAATGAGCAAAAAGTTTAACTTTTTTCACCTGCTCGATTGGCTTACTTGGCACTTGGGTTGAGATGGCCATTTGCATGTCGATGTACTTGGAATAATCGCCCGCAGTTAAAAAAATATGCGTCAGCCCTTTTTTTAAATAGTTTTGCAGGCGAGTATCAGAAAGTTCTTGGCCTTTTTTTGCTAAGCACATGTAATTGGAATCGATCAGTAAAAAAATATCGAATCGATTGGCAGAGGTCTGAATATACTCCTCTAGTAATACACGATAAAATTTCATGCTTGCAACAGCTGGATCCACCTGCCTTAGAACCAAATCAACAACAATTTTTAAATCGGTTAAGTCGAATGGTTTCAAAACAAATTCGTCTACACCAAGGTCATAGGCATTATGCATGCTCATAGACTGGTTGTTACCGGTCATAAATATAAATGCAGTTTTATTTTCCTTAAGTTTATCTTTTAATGCCAGGTAAAAATCGACGCCATCCATATCTGGCATCATAACATCTGATATGATCAAATCAAATCGACCATGCTCGCAAAGTTGTGTGGCCTCTTTTGCTGACGTACAGACCTGCGCATCAAAGCCGTGCATCGATAAGAAAATCTGAACTGATTCAGCCAAATCTATCTCATCATCTAATATTAATATGCGCTTACCCATGTGCTGGTAAGCTTAACAAAAGAAGGTAGCTTTACAACGTATTTTGGCCAGTGCAAGCACTAGGCGGTGGCGTGATTATAATGAGACATTATTTCTTTGTTTTAGGCCTAGATTTCGACGCAGAATCTGCCGAAATGTAAGGGTACACTAGCAGCACGTTATCAAAAGGAACTTGATCTGGACAATATAAGAAATGAAGCGGTAATCTTTCAATCTGCACAGAAGGCGTTAGCACGTGATGCTAAACTAGGAGCTATCTGTCAGATTTTAGTTGCCATGGTAGTTGCATATACATTTTCGGATGTCTACTCTGAAGACTTTATTAAGTTAGAGAGTATTTTCGCAGTTCTTCTGGTTAGCGTCGCTAGGCTAGGAATGACACATTTTGCAAAGATTATTTCCACTAAAAACTGGATGCATTTTTTTACACTTCAGATGGCAATTACATCCATTGCTTGGTCTATATTTTTTACTGATATGGCCCTTAGTAATAAAACAGCAACGATGATGCTGCCGTTTATTTTTTTGGGTCCACTAAGCCTGTGTGCAGCTTCGTTTTTAACCCTATCAGTAGCGCCACGAATTGCGATTATATTTCAAATTCCATTGCAATTAAGCATGCTAGTTTCATTCGTTGTCGTGTTTCAGGATACCAAAGCTGCCGTTTTAGGAGCAATTGGGACTTTTATTTTTACTGGGTATTCGATTTTTGCGCAGAAAAAACTGTATAGAACCTGGGTCAACTTACAACTTTATAATCAAGATTTGCAAAATGTAATCGACGCCATCCCCGGCGGATTAAGTGTTATACAAAACGGAATTTATGTTAAAGTTAATTCCTATGTAACTGCCACTTTGAAGGCACAAGATAAGGACTTTCTAAATAAAGCCATAAAGGATGTGTACCCTCAGTCCGAATTTACGAAAGCGCTGGTTGCGTTTGTGAACTCTGAAATGGTTAGGCAACAAAAAGAATTTTCAATGCCGACTGTCCTAGGCCTTCGCACGCATTATGTCATCTTTCGCAAGCTTCAATTTCAGGAGCAAGGGGAAAGAATTATAATCTCATCATTTGACATAGAAGATTTAAAGCAGGCTCAGCAAGACCTAGAGCACCAAAATGCGAAACTTGAACTCAATGCTAAAATGGCTTCCCTGGGCGAGATGTCCACTGGGCTTGCACATGAGATCAATAACCCATTGGCGGTCATTTCAGCGCGCGCGCAGATTATGCAAACGCAACTGGATGCCGACTTTTATGATAAAGCCCAATTTGCCAAGTCGGTAGATACTATATTGGGAATGACCGTGCGAATTACCAAAATTATCAGGTCACTAAAACTGTTTGCTAAAGATTCGTCTTCAGAAGTTTTTGAAAGCGCTAGTTTAAATGAAATTATTGAGCAGACTATTGCATTGTGCGAAGTTCGGGTAGTTACGCAATCTGTTGAAATTTCAAAAGTGGGATTAGAAAAGAATTACGTGCTAGATTGTCTGCCAATCCAAGTTTCTCAGGTGCTATTAAATGCATTAAACAATTCATTCGATGCAATCCAGAATCTTTCCGAAAAATGGATTCGCGTGCAGATAATCGAAGATGGCTTACAACTTCAAATAGAAATTACCGATAGCGGCAAAGGAATTCCTACAGCTGATCAAGAAAAAGTGATGCGGCCATTTTTCACCACGAAGGGCGCTGGCTCAGGAACTGGTCTTGGACTTAGTCTATCCAAACGCATCGTTGAAAACCATGGTGGTCGAATGTTTTTTGATCATCAATGTGAAAACACGAAATTAGTTTTCACTTTACCCAAGCAGCAATTTAGCCAATCAAAGGTCGCTTTGAAAACTGCTAGCTAGTAAAGTATGATCTGTGCAATAGTTCGCCACGTCAAAACCCAATCCTGACCAAGAATGTAGATTTTTTTGTTGAAACAATTTTTTCACGGTGTAAGTGTGACCTCAAGTTACCTAAGTATAAGCTGAAAATAGGGTTCAGCGTTTCTACCGGGCACCGTAATAGGCCTGACTACAAAGGGGTTAAGATGCAAAAGACGACTATTCATTTAGCGTTCTTCTCTGTTCTGCTTTCTGTCGCGTTTCGTTTTTCAGTTGCATTTGCGGGCGAAGAAATTCAAACCGTCGAAACGAAGCCATATTATGGCGCTCAGTTCTATGCGACGGTTTTCCACCAAGACCGCGATGAAAAATTAAAAGTAGCTTTAAAAAATATCTTAAAATCAGGGCATGTTAAAGTTGCCGGGAAGCCCGACCAATTGGCTGCTAAATGTGATTCAATAAAAAACTGCTCAGTGCAAACATCATTAGGATATAATGGCGCTCGCAAATTTATCTTTGGAACGTTTTATTTGGTCAAAGTTGACAGCAGCAATTACGGTATTAAAGAAATGTACTGTGACCGAATTTATCAAGGCGCCGACTTTGGTCAATCTGGTAAGCCGGGCCCTGGAATTGTTCCTGACAATACGATTATAAATGTCGAACACACTTGGCCGCAGTCACGTTTTACAAACCGCTACGGAAAGGAACTACAAAAAGCCGATTTACATCACCTTTTTCCTACCGATTCCCAAATGAATTCGCTACGTGGAAACCATATCTTTGGTGAAGTCGAACGCGATCGCCAAAACGCAAAGTGCTCGGCCTCGCGGTTTGGTGAAGGCTCGGCGGGGTCTGCACCTATATTTGAACCACCAGATCGCCACAAGGGCCATGTCGCGCGTGCCTTGTT
>JANPNP010000530.1:0-2587 GCA_031427535.1 Bdellovibrionales bacterium
AATATCTTTATTCGTCTTATTACGAAATCAACTAATGCGAAATTCATAAAGATAACTGCGCATCAAATAAAAGATTCTAGTGGTCAAAGCAATTTAATTTTTGGAATTTGTCAGGACGTTTCAGTGCAAGCACAGCACTACAACGCATTAGCAGAATCAAAAGTATTTTTCGAGCGTGTGATGGATGCGCTTCCTGATCCAATTTTTGTAAAAGATAAAGAGTACCGTTGTCTTTTTGGCAATGCTGAATTCGAAAAATTGATTGGTAAAACACGAGCTGAATTTTTAGGTAAAAAAGATGAGGATTTCTTACCCGCTGAAATGGTTGATGTATGTTTTCAAAAAGACTTGGAAGCATTCACGAGCAACCAGGGGAATGAGAATGAAGAAAAAATTCCTGGACCAAACGGTCAGATGCGCTTCATTTTAACGAAGAAAACTCCTTTTCAGCTAAGCAAAGAGCAAACAATTTTGATCGGTATTATCAGGGACATAACTGAAAAAAATAAGTTTGATTCACAGTTTCGCCTTATGATTTCACTGATTGATTCTTCTGGGGACTTATTTGGCTTTACTGATAATCTTGGGGTCACTGTTTACGTCAACAAAGCAGGACGTGAAAATTTAGGAATTCAAGTTGGTAAAAAACATTTTGCTGAATACCTAACACCAAATGACCGAAAACTTTTCGTTGATACGATTTTGCCAAATTTGCGAAATACCGACGGATGGCAAGGCGAAATGGTCATTCTGAATCCCCTTAATGGCGAAGAAATACCTATCTGGTTACATATTTTTTGTGTAAAGACCAGAGCAGATTCGGATGAGGTATTCTACGCCTACACGGGAAGCGATTTACGAAAGTTGATCAAAATTCAGAATTCACTTATCGGACAATCGAAGATGGCAGCACTGGGTGAAATGGCTGCCGAAATTGCGCACGAAATAAATAATCCGCTTGCAATTATTCAGGGTAAATCGCAGCTGATGTTGGAACGTATGTCAGCAGGACCCATTGATAAAGAAAAACTAGCGCGCGATCTTGAACTTATCGAACGAAATAGTCTGCGCATTCAAAAAATTATAAACTCATCAAAAGCATTAGCCCGAAAGTCTGAAAAAGATCCATACGAACACTTTTCTATTCTAAAAATAGTCGAAGAATCGTTTGAAATTTGTAAAGAGCGCTTTCAGAAACAACATTTCGAATTGACCCTTGATATTCAGAACCAGGTTGATTACACCGATTTGGTCGAGGCCCGAAACACCGAAATAATTCAGGTTCTAGTGAATCTGCTGAATAACTCGTTTGATGCCATCAAAGAGTCTAAGACAGGTTGGGCGAAGTTAATCTTATCTAAGGGTCAGACTCAGTACCAGATTGAAGTGATCGATTCTGGAAATAAAATCCCTAAGGATATAGCGGATAAAATGATGGCACCATTTTTTACAACCAAGCCTACCGGTCACGGAACCGGTTTAGGGCTAAGTCTATCAAAACAAATTGCAGATGCTCATGGCGGGCAGTTTTATTATGACCCGAAATCATCTAACACGCGATTTGTTTTGTGCTTACAGCGCACATCGAAAAGTACCTAAAGTAAGCGCAGGCATTGAGCTTTTAGATCTTGCTTAAATGCTTCAAGATCAAATTTTTCCTTTAAACAGTTTTCTACACTAACCATGACGTCAGATTTATATCCACAGGGGTTAATGCCTTGGAAAGCCGTCGGGTCATTAAGCACATTTACCGCAGCGCCGTGATAGGTTACCCATCTACGCACGGCAATCCCGATAGAGGCCACCTTTTTTTCACCGATCCACACGCCAGTATCTTCTAAATTATTTTCAGCCGAAGTGTTTGCGGTGATTGTTTTTCCATGCGCCTTAAGCCCAAAATTATTTAAAGTTGTAACAATAGCTGACTCTAATGATCGGATGAAGCCGCGAACTTCTTGTGGACCTCGATCTCCGCGGGGACGTTTTAAACTTACAATTGGATATACAACAACTTGTGAAGGTCCATGATAGGTCGCGCGACCACCCCGAGAAACTTCTACGATTGGCCCGTTCCACGAAAAAATGTCGTCATCTTTCGTTTGCCGCCCAGTTGTTACCACTTGGGGGTGGGAACAAAAAATTAAATATCCTTCATGAGCTTCATCGGCAGCAACTTTTTCAACGTAGTCTGTTTGTTTTTGCAGGGCCTGTTCGTAATCGATCAAGCCCCAGTCCTCAACAATCATTGGCGGTCCTTAGTAGGCGAAAGTTAGGCGTGAGCCACTTTCGTAGCGCCCGATAGCGGCTTTTGTATAATATGAATTGCATGACCTAAGGTTGCCTCAGCAGATTCCATCATCGTTTCACCTAGGGTCGGGTGCGGGTGAATAGAAAGGGCGACATCTTCTAAACGCGCTCCCATTTCAACAGCAAGCACAGCTTCCGAAATTAAATTAGATGCTTCAGGTCCAACGATATGAACACCAAGTAAAACATGCGTTTTTTTATCAGCGATCATTTTAACAAAACCATCTGTTTCGCTCATGCTGACGGCGCGGCCATTAGCTGCAAACGGAAACTTTGAAAT
>JANPNP010000531.1:0-2085 GCA_031427535.1 Bdellovibrionales bacterium
TAAACCACTTTATCCAGCTAGCACTGTAGGTACTGATCAATTCATTGGAGTACCGGAATTAATTGGTAAAGGCTTGGGTTCAGAATTTGTGCGCCTTTTTACCGCTCAACTTTTAAATCGCCCTGATATTAAATTAGTTATTACAGATCCTGACGAAAACAATCTGCCCGCAATTCGGAGCTATGAGAAAGCTGGCCTTAGAAAATCACAACGACTTGTTACTTCCGAAGGGGATGTTCAACTTTTGGAAAAAAAGCTGAATCGGAACACAATATGATTTTCGATATCCACGACAAAAATGGGCGCCTTGCAAGTGCAGTATTACTAGACAAAGTGAAAAACCTCGCAAATGATGCGTGTTTGGAAATACTTGGGCTTCGTCCTGATGCCGATTTGGCAAAAGTGATCCGGCAATTCATTACCTCATGTAAAGACCAGGCACCAGCTTTAAGGGCTGGGTTTCAACTTAGTATTGCTGACACGTCTACACTTGCGAATAACTTTTTTGGGGCGATGGGTCTGAAATACTATTATTCGAATTACGAAATGGAAAATCCCGCGGTTACTTTAATACCCATAGCCCGTGTCCACAGTATCCAGGCCGCTGAAAAAAGCGATGCCGAGTCAGTCTATAAGGTGTTGTGTGAATCGTTTAGTAAGAATCCCGAAATCAGCATCCCCGAGGCGTCAACGTGGCATTCAGCATTCTTAAAGTCGCAAGGTTCTAGATATGACCTTTGGCGTGAGCACGGTCGAATAATCGGATTTGCCAATTTGATAGAATCCGAGGCGGAACCACGCACCGAGGTCCGGACTGTCGGAGTTTTGCCAAAGTGTCAAGGAAATGGAATTGGCAAAGACCTTTTGCAAAACTGTTTAAATGAGACTGCTAAATTAGGTCACTCTAAGTGTAATCTAACGGTAGCCGTTGACAACGATACAGCCCTTGGACTTTACACGCGATCTGGTTTCATGGTCACTGCAAACTACAACTGCTTTGGAATGGATTTTTGAAATGCCAAGAGGAGATTTATAGATGGCAGAATTTAAGTCCAAAATACTCAAATCAAAATCAGGCGCTGAAGTTATAATTCGTTCACCAATCAAGCAAGATGCAACTGAAGTACTTCAACTTGCTAAAAGCGTTATTGCAGAGGAAATTTACCAGCTGACCACGGCCGCGGAATTTAACATGACAATTGAAGCTGAAGAAAAATGGATTGAAGCGCACAAGACGAATCCAAATCACATTATACTCATTGCTGAAATGGATTCAAAAATTGTTGGAATGCTAGATTTTGCAAATGGTCGTCGCCAGCGAATTGCGCATACTGGGGAATTTGGTATGTCAGTCGAACTGAGCGCGCGTAATCAGGGTATTGGATCTTTGTTATTGCAATCGTTAATCGAATGGACTGTGGAAAACAAAACAATCGAAAAAATTGGGCTTAATGTTCATAGCAACAATGAACGGGCCATCGCCCTGTACAAAAAAATGGGTTTTGAAATTGAAGGTGTGCGAAAGCATGATCTTAAATATGGTGATGGCCAGTATATCGATACTGTGGTCATGGGACGGTTTATTTAAAGATTTAATCCAAGCGACTACCACGGACATGATAAGTGCCTAACACGATTATGTAAGAAGCTAGCACCCAATGAAAAAAGATGGGTATAGTTCCGCCAAACCATCTTTCATCGGGGTACAAAGACATTCGTATAATATATCGTACAACCATGGCGGCTAAATAGACTATGCCGAAGTTTCTAAGCCATAGCCCCAGCTTTGGTTTTTGCGTGGCCCAGTATCCTGTGCCACGTGAAATATCTAATGCGATTTTTGTGAAAAAAATAATAATAAGAATTTGTGAAGGTAATAGGTACTGATAAGGCATTAAGCCTGAATACCATTCCTTCATCGGCGGCAAAAAAGCGGGCGAATATAAGACAACCACTAGCTGTCCTGCTACGCGAAATACAAACAATGTTAGCAGTATCCAAAGTGCTACAGCTGTTTGCTTTTTAGAAAAAATCATTTTGTTGCCAGCTGATCTGCAAACATTTCGCGGTAATGTCTATACCAAT
>JANPNP010000532.1:0-8656 GCA_031427535.1 Bdellovibrionales bacterium
GTGCCAAAGTTCCTAGCTGATACGTACCAGCTGGAATAATGCAGTTTCCAAGATTTAGCTGCTGAGTTACAGCAATAATTCCGCTTACGCTAACTGGTCCGTTATAACTAATAACTGAATTTTGCTGCGCATACTGCGGGTACTGGTTATATCCCTGATACTGGTTATTAGTTCCGTACTGATTGTAGCCTTGGTATTGATTGTTAGTTCCGTATGGGTTGTATTGTGGTTGCACAGGTTGCGCGCCACCGTTTTGACTTTGAAAGTTCCACTGCAAGGTCAATGACGGAGAATACTGTCCCCACTGTGCATATTCTGAAGTGGCTTGAAATAAATTCTGACAATTTGCACATTGCTGAAACCCATTCTGAACTTGCACGGGAGGTGGCGGTTGGTTGTCGCTTTTACTTCCACAAGCAACTAAGTTGGTGATCACTGAGAACACCAACACGGTCGCCGAGTATTTAATTATGCTGAATGTCTTCATATCATCTCCTTAATAATTTTTTAGTTACTAATATTAAAAGCTGCTTTGGTATTTAAGCCGGTAAATGTGCCAAGCTTTTTGTACCCAGCATCAACACCTGGATTTAACCCGCATTTTGTTTGCACAACATTAGACCTGCAATCATAAGGGCCGATGTATGTAAACCAACACGCGCGGTAAGGTGAATGCTGCGCCATTGTTCCCGTTGTATTTCCATCAACGTAAGGATTACTTTTCACCATAAAGTTTTTAAAGTAAACAGCGCCTTTGTAAGAAACAGAAATTGGTTCCGCATCATTTGTGCCAGATGATGGCGTGATAAACTCGGGCTCTAGCACTATGGCTATGGCTCCGTATTGATCTTCAAAAAATCCGGAAAAAACCAACTTGTTTTCAAAGTTAAACCAATAGTTAAAATTAGACTCAAGAACACCATTATCCATCATTTTATTAAACGACTGATTTCGTCCCATACCTGCATTAAAAATTCCGTCGTACTGAACATTATTATCAATATAAGATAATGAAACGGTGCCACCATATTTACCGGCTTCAGCCTGAGATAAATTGATGTTAATTTTAAAATTAGTTGGATTATTCAACGGATGCGTTGCTACATACTCAGTCATTGTTTGTAAATTTACCGGAACAAACGTAGACGTTGCTCCTGCAGCAAAAACCGGGACTGCGGCTCCACCATAGCTACCACCTGGCGCTAACGGATCAATTATTACCGGCGGTACCACTGGAACTGCCGCTACTGGATTAGCTTGCGAACTTGATTTCGCACAACCAAACCCCATCAAACCTAGAGCCATCGTCAGTATGATAAGTTTTGTTGTTTTCATAAACCTTCCTTTATCAGTCTCGTTAAAATTAAAGAGATCTGTACAAGATAGTTATGCTAAGCCCGTGCCTGCAGTCGGGCCGTCACTAACTTATGGATTTGTTTAGCGTTTGTTGACCCGTGTTTTTAAGTGAGACATAGCCAATCTGTAGACACCCATCGAAGACGACGAAAATTGCTAACACTGTTCTCAGGCTGAGACATGGGTTTCGACTTTTAAACAATCACAGTTTGGCCTGCGAGATTCACTACACCAATGTTCTAAATTCTTAAGAAATTACCAACGAATTGTTTAAATTCATTTATCCCTACTCCAAAACTTGGCAGCATATAGGGTGCAAAGTTTCGGAGTGGAGCTATGGGTACCGTGCTTAAAATGTGCTTTTCGTTGTATGTTCTGTTTAGCGAAACAGTTTTTTACTCCGTTGGTTTGCTGACAGAACTAGATTTGCAGCGATCGTTTTTAAGATCTGGCTTTGGATTTTGGCTTTCTTTTACTTAATTGAATACGAGATCGGCCATGAAACTTTTTGTTAAGCGCACACGGTTTTCGCTTAGCTGGGCGTCTGGGTAGTAATGCGATAGTATTTGCATATAGCTTCGTCCCATTTTGGCTTGGGCCATGGCCCCCCATTGGCATAGCCCTGCGCCGTGTCCGTAGCCTTTTCCGCGAAATTTAATTTGGTTTGCTGACTGTTCAATTGAGGTTGGTGAATTTCTGATTTCTGCAAAACCGAATAGTTTGCGCAATTTTTGAAGCGGGATTATGGCGTCCTCGTCACTTGATATGCGCACGGATTGTATACGACCCCTGAATGAATCTGCAATCCGCAGAAAGACGGCTCCATTAACTTGCGAAAAAAATTCGTTTTTTTCAATTGCAAAGTCCCATTCATTTGACCTTCTGGCCAGGCACCACGGATCTTTTGCAGTTCCTGAATCTACGGCGTCTTTCCATACTTTCGAGGCCGGAATGGTTTGCCCGCCGCAATCTGCATGATAGAAAGCTTTTAAGACTCGATTTTTTTGATCTTTCAAAATTACTCGATCCGTTAAAAATACAGCAAGCTTCGCCTTTTCAGAATGGGTCACTGCGAATACCTGATCCATTTGGTTTGTGTCTAAATGAAATGCTTTATTTGGTCGTTCTTTAATTTTAGCTAAAGCATAGGACCTGGCTATTACGGCCTGCGCCTTTAATGCCTCTAGCGGCCAACTTAGCGGCATTTCCTTTGAAACTACTCCGGCCACATACGAGTTAAAATCAAATACCGATATCAAATCAAACTTGTCATTCGATTTTTTTACGATAAAGTTTTTCGCTGATAACAGCTTTCCATTGTGGATCAAAGTTTTACCTTCAGCAGTCCAAACAGTTTTGGAAATTTCCTTTATCTGCGCGTCGGCAATTACCGGAAATTCAGCAAGGTCAGCGAAAATTCTTAAGCGCACCGGAAAATCTTGCGCGTTAGAAACACTTACGAAAAATAGAATAGAAGTAAAAAATAACAAAAGCCTCATGACGGAAATTATCGCTGAGCACTGATCCAACGACTAGGAAGACCTTACCTAGACCCGCATGAACCCATCTGAAGTCTAGCTGTACTGTGTGCAGTAGAAGCTATTTCAATTCTTTGGTCTAACTATTTTAGCAGTTGCAGAAAGCTTTGCATCTGTGACCAAGCCTGTTTTTTAAGACCTGGATTATCCATCAACAGTCTAGGTGAAAAGGTCTCGATGGTGTTAACAGGTTGGTCAACAGAAACAGTCACGCTTAATTTAAGTAAAAACTGCGGTTTATAATGTACCAGATCATTGGAATCAATCACAACTGTTGTTTGTGAATCCAAATTCAAAGCCGAAATCATTTTATCTAGAAGCTCACGCTCTGGCCCTGAAAAATCTTTTAAATCAGTGACAGAAACGACAACTTTTTTTAAAGTTACCTGTTCGCCAATAAAAAAAAGATGCTTTATTCCTAAAACATCTTTTGCATAATTTAAGTAATCTATAATAACTGACTTTGCCACTGGCATTTTATACGCTGAAAATTAAAAGTTTTCCACTTTTTTAATGCGGTTATCTTTAGGCTCTAAGCCCATATTTAATCCCGGCTTCTTGGCTACTGCACTCGTAACTGTTGCTGCTGGCCGCTTTTCAGCAAAGGACACAACATTTGTTGATGCTTTTACAGGCTCAAACTGTAAAGGCATTGCAGTTGCTAATTGTGGAATTCGTGATGTCGGCGTCGCACCGCCACGGATCAAAGCAGCCCGAACTGGTTGTTGCGGACGCGAAGCTTTTTTAACCTGGGGCTTAACTACGGCCGACACAAAATTTTGATTTTCGGCTTGGCCAAATACGAAATGCTCCATTGAGCTTATAATTTCTAGCACATGAGTTGACTGATCCTGAGTATCCGTCGAGGCACGCAAAACGCTTTCAGCAGCTGCAGCATTATCTTGTGAAGCCGAATCCAACTGAATCATAGCTAGATTAATTTGCTTTAAGCCTGAAGTCTGCTCTTGGCTGGCCTGTGCAATCTGACCACTTAACTCAGTGACTTGTTTCACCTGTTCAAAAATTTGATTTAGCGACTTATTACACTCAGTGGCAATATCGCTACCACGCACTACCTTACTTAAACTTTCTCGTATCATCAGATTGATCTCTTTTGCAGAGGTAGAACTTCTCTGAGCTAAAGACCTAACTGCATCCGCAACAACAGCAAAGCCTTTTCCTTGCTCACCGGCACGAGCAGCTTCAACAGCTGCATTTAAGGCCAATAGATTTGTCTGAAATGAGATATCATCAATTACATTTACGATATCTTCCATCTTTTTTGAATCTTTTTTTATCTCTTCCATGGCCAAAGTTAATGATAAAATATTTTTTTCGCCGGCTTCGGCAATGTGCTTTGTAGACTCTGACACAGAATATACTTTTTTTGAATTTTCCGTGTTCAAACTGATCATGCTGGAAAGCTCTTCCAAAGATGCTACGGTTTCTTCAAGTGAACTTGCGGTTTCTGTGGCGTTAGCTGACAGCTGCATATTTGAATCAGACAAGCGCTGAGCTAAGGTTTTTACCTTTAAAGATGACTGCCCTAGACTGCGTGTGTACTGCTTCACATCATTTAATATCTTTCGAAGCCCCAATGCCGCTGACGCTGCACCTGCAAAAAAACCAAAAAGCATGACTAACAGAAATATATTTAGTGCCTGTGCCCCACCCCAAAGAGTTGCCTTCACAGTATCGTCAGCTTTAGGCAGAAGTGTGCTTGCAATATGATAACCATAAATACCTGTTACTAACAGTGCAATACCCATAATTCCTAATGATACTGACAGCTGACTTGATAATTTCCATTTTTTCACTGATAGCTCCAATTGCATATTAAATAAATTTAAGCTGCTTGCTTCGTTGCATCTTCTAAAGTGGAAGACACTGAAGCATATATTCGGTCCACATTGATAATGAAAATAATGTCATCATTTAATTTAAAGACATTTTCAATGTAGCCCTCTTTTTGTAATGAGGCAGCTAAAGTACTTTCTTGATCAAATTTCACACCTGATGCATCAACAACATCATACACGGCATCTACCAAACATGCGATTTGACCCTTGCTCGTATTGATGAAGACATAACATTGCTCTTTTGTTTTTTGCTGATTTTCTTGATTAAAAAGAATTCTTAGATCTATAACTGGGATAATTTGCCCACGAAGATTCATCATTCCTAATAAATGTTTTTCAGAAAGCGGCACACTGGTAATCTTTGGCGCCTGTTCTATTCCTGTTACACAGTGAACATCTAGGCAAAAGCTTTCAGGACCCACTTTAAACGTTAAGATTTGATTCATAGATTGATCTCCGATGTCTTTACTTTCGGTTTATAAAAATGAAAACTGTAGTTACAAGCGATCAAATATTCGGTGCCTTTTTTCCCAGGCTTTAGTCCGCCTCAAAATGACATTTAAAATAGAAAATCAGGACTCAATCTCTAGCCTATCCCAGCCGAAATGCCTATTATGTCAGACGATCAATTTTATAAAGAACTACAAGGCGACTTCTATAAAGAATCACTCGATCTTATTGAGCGATTTGAATCAGTGCTTCTTAACAACGAGCAAATCAGTAACGAAAACACCAATGAACTGTTTCGCATCGCTCACACTATAAAGGGTGGATCGGCCGCAGTGGGTCTATTAGAAATTTCGACGTACACTCATAAAGTTGAAGACTTTTTATCACAGTACAAAAATAAATGCGAATTATTTACCAAAAAGACGGTTTCTTTATTTTTAGAATTTAGTGATTTACTACGAACGGAATTCATCGCACAGCTATCAGAAATGCCAAACACATGGGACCCTTCGGGGCATCTTGAGCGGATCCGAAATTTCTCGGACGATGGCAGCATGCCCCAGGCTGAATCTACGATAGAAGCAAAGTCAGCAGAAGCCGATTTTGATTTTGAGGCTCACACGCCACAAGTTATTCCACTTCATGCTAGTAAAAAAGTAGAGCCTACTGCAGTGGATGGCTCAACAAAGACTAAAAAGAATAATATTCAGGTTAAGGTTGATAACGACCGCTTAGACAGCATTTTTAATACCATTGGTGAAGTTGTCGTCATGAAAAACCAAATGAAAGAGCATTTGCTGAAAAATTTAAACGATTCAGCATCAGTGACCCTTTCTGAAAGTTTGGATTTTATCATTAAAGATCTTTATGACAAAGCCTTGGGCCTACGCCTAACTTCAATTCAACCAATGCTGCAACGATTACAGCGCACTCTAAGGGATTTGTCCCTGCAGCTACACAAAGATGTACACGTTGTGATTTCAGGCGAAGAAACTGAAATTGACCGAACACTTTTTGATGCACTTGGCGAACCACTTATCCATTTGGTTCGAAATGCTGTTGATCACGGAATTGAATCTAACGACGAACGTTTAAAAAGTGAAAAACCCGATAAGGCTGTTATTCAAATAAAAGCCTATTACCTTTCGGGTCAAGTTGTCATCGAAATATCTGACAACGGACGCGGAATAGATCAAGAAAAAGTTTTTATGAAGTGTAAGATGAAGCAACTGATTCCTGAATCAGCTAAATTTTCAGACTACACGGAAGATCAAATTCACAATTTCATTCTACTTCCCGGATTTTCCACAGCAGAAAAAATTACTGACGTGTCAGGCCGCGGAGTAGGACTAGATGTGGTTAAGACCACGGTTGAAAAGATGTTGGGAAAAATGAGCATAAAAAGTAAAAAAGGAAAAGGCACAACCTTCTTTCTTTACTTGCCTATGACAACATCACTTATTGATGGAATCGTCTTTGAGGTGAATAAATCACGCTACATAGTTCCAGTAAATAGCATCAAATCAATCATCCGCATCAGCAAAGACAAGTTAACTCATTCGCCAGGCGGCGAACTTTTCTTGAATCATCTTGAAAAGCCAGTCCGAGTCGTAAATTTGAATACGTTTTTAAGTACGTCAATTGGATTCGTTGAAAAAGAAGAGTATGTCTCTGTCATTTCTGAAATCAACGGCACACCGACTGCGTTTTTATTTGATGAAGTCCAAAACCAAGCACAAGCCGTGGTTAAACCTTTATCGGATGTGCAAAAAAGACCCCAGTATATTGGTGCAGCCGTACTCGGAGACGGATACACGTACTTAATTCTAGATCTTATAAGCATTCAACTTAGTGCATTTGAACAAAAGCCAGCGCTTGATCGCCATGGGGCTAAGAAAGAAATCGCGGCATGAGAACGAACGCAGCACTAAAATTCTTGAACTTCGACTTCGAAGAAATTAACAAAAAAGAGTTCACCTTTTTTTCAGAGCTGCTTTTAAAGTATTCCGGAATTCATTTAATAGAAAATGAAAAAAATTACTCACTTTTGAATAATCGCCTCAGAAAAGTACTTCGTTCACACGGCTTGGAAAGTTTTTCTATACTTATGATGCAGTTACAAATTAATCCCTCAGAAAAATTAAAAGAAGATTTTATTTGCTGCATGACCACTAATAAAACCGAGTTTTACAGGGAAAAAGATCATTTTTCTCAGTTACCTGAATTACTAAAAGAGCGCCTATTATCTAAAGCACCGATATATATTTGGTCTTCAGCCTGCAGTACAGGTCAAGAGCCATACACAATGGCCATGCATTTTCACGAAAATTATAATGCCGATGAATTCGCAAAGGTAAAAATTTTAGCTACGGATATTGATTCAGACGTTTTACATACGGCCACTGAAGGATTTTACCAAGAAGCTCAGCTTGAGGGCTTAAACACATCGCAAATTAATAATTATTTTGAGCCCGTTGCAAATCTTTTTACATTGAAAGATTTCATAAAGAATAAAGTTCATTTTTCGAAGCTTAATCTTTTTGACTTTCCATTTCCCACACAGAAAAAGTTTGACGTCATTTTTTGTCGAAATGTCTTAATTTACTTTAAACCAGAAGATAGGCTTCGTGCTTGCGAAAACCTACTTCATCATCTTAACGTGGGCGGCTTTCTTGTATTAGGCCTTTCTGAAGCTGGAAGCGTCCAGCTTCAGAATGTGAAAAGTATCGGTAATTCAACATATCGGAAAATTAAATGATGAACCCAAAAATAAAAATCTTGATAGTTGATGACTCTATTATTATTCAAAAGCTTTTGAAGAACTTTTTAACTAAAGAAGCCGATTTTGAAATTGTCGGAATTTGTGCTGATCCTTTTGAAGCAAGTGAATTTCTGACAGGAAACAAAGTCGATTGTATGATTCTGGATTTAGAAATGCCAAAAATGGACGGAGTAACCTTCCTAAAAAAAGTTACTGAAAGCTGCTCTGTGCAGACCATAATTCTATCTGGTTTAATAGACTCTGACCCGGCTCTGCGAGCTAAGCTAAAGTCGATCGGTGCTTATGAAGCTTTCGCCAAGCCACATGGCTCTAGCCACGATTTTTTTCAGCAACTTGTGTCTACAGTTCGAGCTTGCTGCATCGAAAGTTTTCCAACGGCAACAGTGCCCCGAAAACCAAAACATCAAATTAAAGATTTATTGCTTATTGCTTCTTCAACTGGTGGCACTGATGGCGTTCGAAAGATCGTGCAAGCATTAGGACCTAATCCGCCAGCTGTTATAATTGTTCAACATATGGCAGCTGTTTTTACAAAAAAATTTGCGGCCTCACTAAACCTTGTAGCACAGTTTGAAATTGAAGAAATTAATGATCATTCACTTCTTGAAGCTGGCAAGGGATACGTGGCTCCGGGAAATTACCATGTCCGTGTGCTTGGGCATAAGAATGGA
>JANPNP010000533.1:0-2559 GCA_031427535.1 Bdellovibrionales bacterium
GGGATTGTGGCTGGCCACGACGAGGCGCATGCCCGCGGTGAGTTTCCTGCTCAAGACAGCCCCCATATGCGAGGCTCGGCAAACTCGAGGCAATTGCCGGCCGGATCGCGAAAGTAGATCGAGCGGCCGCCCGACGCTGGCCACACGAAATCAGCTTCGATGCCGACGCCGCGCGCCTCCAACTGCTCGCGCCACAGATGGATCTCACGGGCGTCCGCCTTGAAGCAGACATGGCCGGGACCACGGGCGCCGGTCCTTCGATGCCGCCCACGACCGACCCAGGCCCGCGTTGACCGATCACCGTCAGCGCAATCGCAAACATCACAGCGCAGTTGCTTCAGGCATATTAGCAAAGTTGATAGCAACCTCTGAAAAGCCACGCCTACTGATGGAGCTTCCGCTGTACCGTAAACCACGCTTGAAAATTTTATTAACGCAAGCATTTGCAAAATCAAAATCATTTCTACTGCGTGCTGGACCCATTATCTTAGCGTTAGCTATTGTGCTGTGGTTTGCGACTAATTTTCCGCGACCAGAGACACCCGTTCCAATGACGGATGCAGAAATTTCGCAGCAAAGTTATGCTGCGCGTGTCGGCCAAAAGATAGAGCCCGTATTTCTACCGATGGGTTTAGACTGGCGCGCCGGTTTTGGATTAATTTCAGCTTTTGCAGCACGGGAAGTTTTTGTCTCTGCCCTTGCGTTGGTGTTTAACATTGAAGGCGATGGCGACGCGCAAACTGTGGGACTGATGGCTGCCATGAAAGAAGCTACATTTAGCGACGGCACGAAAGTTTTCACGGTGGCTTCGGTTGTCGGGTTGCTGATATTTTTTCAGTATCGCGCTACAATGTATTTCAACTGTGGGTGTGATGGCGCGTGAATCGGGCTCGTGGAAAATTGCATTAATACAGCTGGGTATTAGTAACGTTGCAGCGTACGCACTGACTGTTGTGGTTGTGCAAATATTAAAATCGTTTGGTTTGTAATTATTTTTTTCTTTTTTGAAAATAGTAATTGCGGTACCAGCTAGACGTTTTTTTCCAAAGACTTAAAAATGTTTCATTCGGAAAAATGTTCACGCGAAATATTTGATACGGATTTTCTTCCATGATTAAACCGCCAGTGTCGGTATTAACTGCGTAGTCGTAACCTTCTTCTAGGGCCCACTGGGCCGCTTGCAAACTGGTGTCACCGTATGTAAAAGCGTACACAGGAATATCACACTTAAATTCAGCTTCTAAATCATTTTTAGACTTTCGCAGTTCAAGCCTTGCTTCAGCTTCTGTCATCGAGGTAATTTTTTGATGACTAAATCCGTGCGAGCCAATTTCAAACGCTGATGTCTTCCATTTCTGGCGATCGCTACCGCTGATAATTTCGTGGGGACGTTCAGTCGAAGAATGATCCCACTGATTGCTAGCAATGTCAGAGTTAGCCAGCAAAAACAACTGCGCTTTAAAACCAAAATCTTTTAATAACGGCGAGGCATGTTCTAAATTATCTTTGTAGCCATCATCAAATGTTAACAGCAATGGTTTTTTTGGAAACTGCGAAAAATCCACAGCGCCTGATTTAAATTTCTTTAAATCACTAAAAGTAATCGTCTTAAAACCTAGTATCTTAAAAAATTGCAGATGCTTACGAAAGCGGTCTTTGGTAACAAAAATCTTGTGCTGGGACTGCAATTCTTCTGTAGGAATTTTGTGATACATAAGGATTGGGATCCAGCGGCTAAAATTTCGAATGAAAAATGCAGATTCGTAAAGACGCTGAATACGCCGACTGATTTTTTTTGCACTAAATTCGTAAGCCACCCGAAGTGAAAGTTCTTGCGCATCGGTTGCAGTTGCAGCCTTTAAAAATTTCGTCAGATCCTTTGCCAACTGCTCAAAATTTAAAGTAGGGGTGTGTGACGTTGCATCCATGTCACCAAAATTTGAAATGTAATTTTCATTAAGATTATCCAAGTTCACCAGACCCATATACTTGGCTTCGCCAAAACTAATCGTAGGAACACCGGCTATAAGGGATTCAACAGCCACGCGGCCCGAGCCAATGACTAAGTCATACTTTCGGTAATCAGCACCTGTTAGCCTTGCGATTTGTTTTTCGGTAACAATTAAATCGGAATTGAATTTTAAATCATTTTTAAATCCACCAACCAAAAAGTATGTTGCGTTTACGCCCAGCAATCGTAATTGGTCTGGTAATGTATTTAAAATTTGCTCGGTACGTGTGCCCTTGGGACCCGTTGCTCTTCCGATGACTGCAATTTTTAAATTCTTTAAATCCAAAGGTTTAGCTTGCTCAAATTTAAACGTATTCAAATCGACTGGATTTCGTACAACGGCCATGCGGCGTTCGGAATATTTAAAATCAACGCTTAGCTGTTGCTGAATAGTTTCACTAACTGGAATAAGAAAATCGCCGTACTGATTAAATAGTTTTTTTGAAAACGACGGGTGTTGTCTGCCGTGCACCGTTGAAACCATCGCCACTTTTAAAAAAGCCCGCGCCCAGTAAACCAGTTTGGTCGATAACGGGATCGGACGTCAC
>JANPNP010000534.1:0-20349 GCA_031427535.1 Bdellovibrionales bacterium
GGTATTTTCAGGCAATTTCAAATTTTGGTAAAACTTCACTTTACGAAAAGCAGCGCAGCTTCCACTGAGGCAACATTACATCCATGAAACAATTTTGCAATGCATGTGAAACTAATCATGTGGTATTATTTAAAGCATGAGACTGCTCATAATCGAAGATGATATTAAAATTGCAAATTTACTTAAAAAAGGCTTCAGCGAAGCCGGCTTTAATGCTGATGTTTCCAATAACGGTTTAGCCGGATATGAACTTGCTTTAGTAGAAGATTATGATCTTTTAATTGTCGACGTCATGCTTCCCGGCAAAGATGGATTTTTAATTGTCGAAGACCTTCGCAAGCAAAATTGTGGAACTCCTGCTTTATTTCTAAGTGCTAAAAGATCTACGGAAGACCGCATCGAAGGACTTCAGCGTGGCGGTGACGATTATATCGTAAAGCCGTTTTCATTTACTGAGGTCCTTGTTAGGTGCCAAACGATTTTGAGACGAACGACGAAGCAAGTTGATACAATGAAACTTAAATATCAGGATCTAGAAATGGATTTGCAGTACCGCTTCGTTAAACGGTCAGACCTAACTATCGAGCTTCATCAAAAAGAGTTTGCACTTTTAGAGTACATGCTAAGAAATAAAGAAAAGGTTTTAACAAAAACTCAAATCCTTGAAAAAATTTGGAGTTATGATTTTGATCCACAAACGAATGTGGTTGATGTGCTTATTTGTAGACTAAGAAATAAAATTGATAAGGATTTTAAACCCAAAGTCATCAAGACAATTCGCGGTGTCGGATATGCCCTTAAGTCTGAATAAGCTCATTATAAAATCATTGTCATTCCGCTTAGCGTTTTACTTTTGCGCTAGTTTTTCAGTTTTTTTAACTGCCGCTTTTGTGTTTAGCTATGTGCAATTGAAACATTCGCTTGAAAAAGCGGACAAAGAAATCATATCGTCAAAACTTCACGAAATTACTTCCGTACTGCTAAGCTCGGATATAAAGGGCCTAGGGCTGTATCTTAGTAGCGAACATCGCCGCATTGCCAATTCATCATTTCTAATCCGAGTCATGACAAATACTGGTGAAACCGTATTTGTAAAACCCTCCGTTCAAGAAGAAAATTTTGACTTTGAAAAGGCGTTTAAAGACACGCGAGAACTTGTTAGTGCCAATGGTTGGCACCGCTTCAATGCAATAGACGATGAAGACGTCTTTGATATTTTTATCCAAAGTGCTTCTGAAACGTATCAGGTTGAAATCGGAAAAAGCAGTGAAAGACGTGAAGAAATTCTAGAAAAAGTGCTTTATGTATTTCTATCGATTGACGTGTTGTTTATTCTTTTAAGTAGCCTAGCAGGCTTTTGGTATTCAAGGCGAGCACTTGCCCCGATCCGAAATCTAACTGCAACAATTAAGTCTATTGAAAGTGGTGATTTCTCTAAACGTGTTTTACAAACTGGTGCTGAAGATGAACTTAGTGACCTTGTTCATACATTTAATCGGATGGCAGTTAAAATAGATCACTTAATTAAAATGATGCGAGAATCTCTTGATAATGTGGCTCATGATATTCGAACACCATTAACGCGTATTCGGTACTTGGCCGAAGATGCGCTGTTAAAAGATAATCCGGTTACCTCAATATCTGCGCTTGAAGAGTGCGCGGAAAGCTCTGCCGAAATTTCGGCTTTAGTAGATCAATTGATGAGTATTTCAGAGGCGGAAGCAGGAACCCTTAAGCTTAAGATTGAAAATTACAACATGACCACCTTGGTGCAGGAAGTTATCGATGTTTATGAATTTGTAAGCATCGAGAAAAAAATCGAGCTGCATTTTGAAAAAGACGCTGCTTCGATATTTTGCGCCATTGACAAGAAAAGATTTAAGCAGATTTTAGGAAATTTATTAGATAATGCACTTAAATTTTCAAATGAACTTACAAAAATTAATTTCAAAATCATCGAGACCGATAGCTCAGTAAAAATTTCTATTCAGGATCAGGGGGCTGGAATACCACAGCATGAACTAACCAGAATATGGGACCGGCTATATCGCGGCGACAGCAGTCGATCGACCAGAGGTTTGGGGCTAGGGCTTAGCATTGTTAAGTCCATAGTTGTAGCGCACAAAGGGGTAATAGAAGCCAGTTCTACAATAAATGTCGGATCAATTTTCACGATAACCCTTCCAAAATCGCAGGTTAGTTAGAGTACCCTATTACATCTTTTTTTGTAGCGGTTAGGTATAAAACTAAACTAGAAATTCTCACAAGAAATGCAACGCTAGTAACTGTTGTTCCCAGCCCGAGTCCGCCCTTTTCAATATCCTGAGAAAGATAATCTCCAATCGATGCACCAAGGGGGCGGGTTAAAATATATGCCAACCAAAATCCTGCTGTACCAATAGCGACCCGTTCGTTAGCCTTTCGATCTCTTGAAAAATAATAATATGCTGCAGTTATTACAAAAATCATTAAACCGAACAAACCCACCGAGTAGAAATATCCGACCTTGATGAAGTAGTTAACGAAACTCCAAATTTATCCGTCAATACATCTGTGGCAAGCGTACCAACAACACTTAATAACACGACACACAACCAGTACACCGTCGGCACGTACCTTCGAAGCTTAAACTGTCCAACTAACAGCGCAATTAAAATTGCACTCATGATATATGCGGTATTAACAAGCCCAAAGAAATTTTCTATTAGATAATCTGCCCCAGTTTCACCCGTGGTCGTGCAAAGTATTTTAATTATCCAGAAATAGAGAGTAACTTCAGGGACTTTGTTTTTCATGTCAATTGTAGAAAAAGTAGTTTTCAAAATTATTCCCCTTATTATTTAATTGCAAATACCTAACTGTAAAAAACTAGTGCGCACTTTTACTTTCTTTCTGCTTGAAAATAAGAATACAAGCGACCATAAAAATAAATAAAACTGCAGAAGCAGAATAACGACTCAGCGCTAGTCCACCAGCGGCCACTGGCTTATCTAAAAAATCGCCGACCACTGAACCAAGTGGGCGGGTTAGTATAAATGCCGCCCAAAAAAGAATTGTTCTAGAAACTTTAGTCCAATAATACATCCCGACTACCCCCGCCAGAAGTCGAACCACCAGCGTAGCCAACTCCTAATGATCGATCGACAAAATCAGCTAATGTCGTCCCAACTGTTGTAGTAGCTACGATTGTAGACCAATAAATGAGTGGATGAAACTTCGTTGATCTAATTTGAATAGTCACCGTAATAAAAAATATCACTGCAAAGATAATGCTTCCAATTAAGTAACCGAGGTTCATCGTCATTGAAACAGCATCGCCAGCGGTTTCACCAAGGGTCGTTGCAGCAACTTTTACAATCCAAAACAATAAAGTAAGTTCCGGCACTTTGTTCAACTTCATAATTATCCTTAAAAGTAATTTTGTTAATAAGGTTTTTCAAAAAATCCCTATTTCAATCTTATGGAAATAGGGATTGCAAAACCAGGCCCCCAAAATCAATTTTCTGATCCCTCGTCGTCATCTTCATCGTCACTGCTGTTAGATTTTGGATGATCGGCCAGAAATTGGCCATTTCCGGCGTCGATGATCAGTTCATGTATCCCTGTGCTTCGGCTTGAAACCATAACCGCGTAAACCAGATACCCATCTTCATTCTCTAAACCGACGGACAATACGTCACCTGTTATTTTTTCATTTGCCGACTTGATTGCTTCCGTAGCGGAAACTTTTGCCAACTTTGGATAATCTGCAGTCGTTGAATTTTTTGTCGACAATGAGCCCATGATTGGTTTTTCTTTATTAAAAGTGCTTACGCCTGCCCATGTTTCGCTGATGGCAATGAATCCGACCAATCCAATAACCGCTAGCTTTTGTGCTGTACTTGTTTTCATCTAATCCTTCATGTGAGACACCGAATTATTTCAGTGCTTGTAGGTAAATATTGACAAAGAAAAATTTCAGAAACATTTCTGAATGATTACAAAGCTGAAACGTACGTCGCATCGCAAGTAAGTTTCTGTGGTGTAATTCTGATGTAATGCTTCAGCAATTAACAGGGTGTTACTGTCTTTACACCAACAAGGGAGTTCTAGTGAAAAAAACCAGCAAAGTGTTAATGTTTCTTTTTATTTGTAATTTCAGCATAGCCGCATCTGCCGCCGCAAAGAATTTTGATCGAGCAGTTTTTGTAGTTTTTGAAAATACGAATTATATAGCTGCTATCAACGAGCCATTCTTCAAAAAACTTGCACAAAGCGGAGCAAATTTTACTAACATGCTTGCGTTAACTCACCCTTCGCAAGGAAACTATATCGGCCTAACTTCTGGTTCTTTAAATGGAGTAAATGACAATTCTGCAGTTGATTTAAATGTTCGAAATATTGCCGACTTACTTGAAGCCAAGGGCTTAACTTGGAAAGTTTACGCTGAAGATTATCCTGGGAACTGTTTTACTGGTCGAACGAATAATGGATATGCACGAAAGCACAATCCGTTTATCAGTTACCTTAGTGTGCAAAAAGATCCTAATCGCTGCGCCAATATAGTAAGTCTAAATCAATTTTTTACAGATAGTAAAAACGGTACACTTCCTAACTACGTATTCGTCGTACCTAATAGTAAAAGCAGTGGACATGATACGGGAGTTGCCTACGCTAGCAAGTGGTATCAGAAAAATTTTGAACCTTTGGTAACTGACCAGAAATTTATGGAGAATACAATTTTGATCACTATGTTCGATGAAAGCAGCGGCGGTAAAAATCAAATTTATACGACAATAGTAGGACCGAAAGTTTCACAAGGTTCGTATAATGAAAAACTTTCGCTGTACAGCTTGCTTAAACTAGTCGAAGATAATTTTGACCTTGGGCACCTTGGCAAAGAAGATAGCACCGCAACCGCAGTTCCGCAAATTTGGAAGTGAAGTACTAATTAGGTCTAAAAATGGTAAAACAAATTTTTAAATTATGGACAGAGAAAAAAATGAAAAGTGGCTTTGGTTAGTACTTGGATTTATTTTAATAGGTATCCTATTTTTAATGACCTCTGAAGTAACTGAAGCAATTCAAGGAAGTCCTGAAACTGTTTGGGAACTTGATAAACAACTGACTAACTATTTGCTAACAATCCGATCGCCACAAATTAGCGCCATCGCTTTAGATATAACGGCACTAGGCTCGGGAACCGTTTTAACGGTGTTGGTATTTATACTTTCGACCTATTTGCTATTTTTGAAAAAATTGAAGTCGGCCGCTCATTTAGTTATTGTTGCTGCTGGTTCAGCTTTTATTACATATTTTCTAAAACATATTTTTGAAAGAGCAAGACCCGATATTTTGGGTCGATTGGTCGAAGTGCAAGGATTTTCCTATCCCAGTGGACACTCGCTTTCGTCAGCAGCAATTTATTTTACGATCGCATACCTAACAAAAAATTTGTTGAAATCACGGGTACAACTGGTGCTATATTTTTCTTTATTTTTTTTGTTGATAGTACTGATTGCCACTTCAAGAATTTATTTAGGTGTCCATTACCTTAGTGATGTAGCTGCAGGAATCATTGCCGGAATTGCATGGGGCACTTTGGTTGTCGTTGCAAAACTTTTTTTTAAGCATTGGCGACCTTGAAAGTGCGAAGACATCCTTATTTTCTAAATTTACGAAGCTCTGCGAATTAGTTGAAGTCGGCCCCTTACTGAACCCAAACAATCGTACGTGTATCTACATCATAAGTTGCAGTGTTAGTAAAATTCCAGTGCCGGTTACCGGAATTAATACCTACCGATGTATCAATAGCCATCCCATCTTTATCGTCTTTACCGCCAACGACCCACTGTGTTGATCCCGCTGTAGTATCCCAGGTATCCGCAAGATTAAATGGCGTCGTGCATGCAGAGTGAAACCCCATCCACAGCCAATCAATCGCATCCGTATATGGAGCATTGTTTCCGCTTTTTCCGCGAATAATAAAACATGTCGAAGCAATCGTAGTTGAGATATTAATTCCGTTCGCAACAACACTTGTTTGCGCGTAAGCAGAATATGTTGTCATTAGCCCTTGAAAAGTTTGATCTGCCGCGAAGGTGGCAATATTTCGATTGGTTGGCGTGGGCCAGTTATCAGAAAACCTAATATTTCTAAACGGCACAGTACTTGTGGTGGACCAAATATTTGAATTGCGAGCTGCTGCCGTTAAAGTTGGATCCAGCAACCCAGCGGTTTCGGACATTTTTGCAACAGCCCTTCGTGGCACTGCCGCTAGCATCCAGCCGCCCGCATCGTTAGTCATGTCACAGTAAACATCGAATGGGGCGCCAAATGAAATAGGCTGAATGCGGTAAACACCGTTTCCGATGGCACCGGCATATTTTTTTTCGGTGCCCGAATTTTTGTAGCCGTTGCATGAAATTGCATACGTACCGTCAAGCCAGGCTCTGTAAGTACCAAAATTTTTAATCCAGGGTACTGACCAAAACGCCATTGGTATTAAAACCTGCGAGTTCACAGTCAGTGACACAAAAAAAATAAAAATAATTTTTAGATTCATCACTTGTTATTATGAGACGAAATCATTCTTTTTCCTAGTTTTATTTTCTTAGTTTCTAGCGTGGCTCAATTTTACACATGGTTTTTACTATAATTGAAATGAATGGATTTTAGTTGAATCAGTAAAATGGCAACGACTGTTGTTCATGCTACCAATATTAAGCTGCAGAATATTAATTTAACGTTTACCCAGCACCGTCTATTTTAAAAAGAGAGGTTTTTATGAATTGGGCCCATGTGCATTTAATGATAAACCATTTTCCAGTCTTCGGAATGCCATTTGCGCTTGCGATATTTTTATTCGCACTTTGGTCAAGGCATGAGCCTACTAAGACATTTGCTCTTTACACGCTTATTACAGTGGGGCCCCATGTTGAGGTTCTTGATTCATATAGCAGCTTAGCACGGGCCATATAGACCTGCCGCCAGAACAACCGTAATTGCAAAATCAGTTAATTTATCAAAGCTCATCTCAAACCTCCGTTGATTTTCATTTTTTATTCTTAGAATTTTTATTGGAAACTAAATACTCCGTAGAGCCATCTTTCGATCTTTTAATAATCGACTTGATGACCTCTCCCTCGAAATAGAAAAATCCATATGGCGGTCTTGCGCCCATCTTCCCACGGCCTTTGCGCCAGCGCGCAAAAGGAACTGGGTTAGCAGTTCTTAGCTCGTGCTTATGGCTCTGCAGGGCATTCCAGATAGAGTTTCTTTTAGTCCCGCTTGCTCAGAAATATCGGTGATTGATAGGCCTTTCTTGTATAAAGGGCCTACAATTTCATAAATGGAAGTTGACGTTTTCGTGAAAAACTCAACAAAATCAAGGGATGATGAGTAATTGCCCATTCCTGGGTTTACCCATCCAATTTTCTTATTTTAAATCTTTTTTCAAGCCAAATTACTCATGGGAGTTACTTCCCGATCTTTGCCGTTGGTTCGTAGCGTCGAACAACAGTTACAAGCCTTTGGCTTTGGGTTTTTGAAAATCGCAGTCCTAGTTGGCAAAATCCCATCAGGGATTTGTAGCCGTAACGAACGTAGAATCTGTGCTGGTCAATCTGGTGCAATATTCTTACTAGTGCAGCTTCGTCTTCTAGAATTTGATCCGCCATTTTTATCGCCTGGTTAAGGCTGTCCCGCACTTCATTTAATGAAATCAAATATCGTTTTTCTTTAGTCACCGTACGTCCTCATGAATACACGATGCAAAACTAAAATGTAAATTTGCGGACATTAGTTAGCACGCTAACTTGAAGCAAATCCGAAACTCAGTTAGCGTGCAGAACCAACGGCAAACTTAGGGATCAAATTACCCTTACAATATCATCAAAGCTTCTTGAGGAGACCAGCAGGATTCTGGTCGAACTGGTACTGCATTTATCAAGAAACGTAAAGTTTCATGTCTGTGATTGTATACTCAGTTTCTATCTGCTACGTGGTATGCACACATAGAAATAAGGTCGTGGACAGATGGTGAAAGACAGCAACAATTTAAGCTCTGACCCTTTACTTTTTCTTATTGGCAACTTTGACTTAGAATTAAAATCTGTCATTTCAATTTTATCCGAATCAAATTATCAATTTATCAAAGCACCTACTTTCGAATCGGGGATGCACCAATCGAAGATACCAGACTTAATTTTAATCGAATCTAGCCAGCTCGAGCAAAATGGAATTAATTTTTTCTCAAAAATCAAAGCGGATCCTGGGTATCGTCGAACACCTGTTGTTGTGCTTTCTGCAAACCTTGTTAGTCCTGAAAGACAATTTCAAATCATCCAACAAGGAGCTGCCTCGGTTGTGTGTTCGCCTATTCATCCGTTTGAACTTTTAGGTTCTGTTTTTGCCGAACTTCGCAATCTTTCTGAAATCGCAGCCTTAAAAAAATCAGAGCACGACTGTATGGTTGGAAAAAAAGTCGAAGGGCTGACAATACGAGAAGCCTACACCCGCACTGAGAGTGGCAAAGTTCCTGAAATTTTAGATGAAGTTGAACGATCTGGTGAACCCTTTGTTTCTAAAGAGACCCCGTATTCTATAAAAGGCGACGACGGTAAATCTCGTCCCATGTGGGTCAACGAATGGTTTTACCCATTTCTAAATTTGGACGGAAAAGTAACTGGTATTCTTGGAATGGCTCAAGACGTTACCGAACAGGTGCAAGCTCGCCATGAGGTTTCTTCGGTTTTAAATTCACTACCTGCATTTATCACACGCGTGGACTTGCATAAACGTATTATTTTTATCAATCACAGCAATGAAAAATATTTTGGGTAAGACGATGCGCGACTATTTCGGCGCTGACTACGGAAAATTTAAGGATAAAGTCGATTTTGCATTGAATGGAACCGCCGTTGAATTTGAATGGTCGTCAGTGCCGTTGGTAGACGGTTTAGTTCATCACTTTATGGTCAGTTTTACTCCGGAGCGCAGTGCTGATGGAAAAGTAAAAGGCTTTATTACATGTCTTTTTAACATTGATCCGTTAAAAAAATCTGAAGCCGCTTTGCGACTGACGCAAGAACATCTTGGTCTTGCATTAGAAGCAGGCCAAATGGGAACATGGGAAGTTGACCTTAAAACTCAAGATCTTACGGGCTCAGCTCACCTATTGGAAATTCATGGAATCAATGAGTTGCCTCAGGATCTTACGACAGCCATAAATTTGACTGTGCATCCAGAAGATCGGGATGCTCTTAGGGAAACGCTTGCAGCCAGCGTGAAAGATCATACCTCTTTTGAGCATCATTACCGTATCGTTCGACCATCTGACTGGGCCATACGATGGCTTGAGGGCCGGGGCCAAGCCAAGTACAACGACGATGGCGAAGCGAACTGTCTACTTGGAATCGTTTCGGACATTACTGAAAAAAAGTTATTGCAGCTTGAAGCCGAACGAGCCAGACAAGAATTACATAACTATTTTATGCAAGCACCCGTGCCGCTTGTGATTCTTACTGGGCCCGACCATCACTTTACTTTGGCTAACGCTCCGTATGAACGATTGGTTGGACGCAAAGTCGTTGGAAAAACTGTACGTGAGGCTTTTTCAGATAAAATTGCGAAAGATTTTATACCGCTTCTGGATCAGGTTTATCGAACCGGAGTTCCCTATGTTGGGAATGAACTTCCTATTCAATTTCCAGATGAAAACGGTAAGGACATCGATTATTGGATAAATGTAGGATACCAACCAGCGCGCGACAAGCAAGGCAATACCATAGGACTTTTTGTCATCGTTCATGATGTGACTGAGCAAGTTCTGGCTCGTAAGAATTTAGAAAATAGCGAAGCTCGTCTTTTGCAAAGCGAAAGTATGCTTAAGACTCTGAAGCAAATCGCAGAAAACGAACGCGCAAAGCTTGCGTCCATATTTGCGCAAAGCCCAGGTGCGATTGCCGTGTTTGAAGGACCTAATCATGTTTTTACGATGGCGAATCCGGCCTACGTGACCCAGTTTTTTGGAGGACGGCAGGATTTGATCGGTCAATCGGTCAGCAAAGCAGTTCCTGAAGCCGTCGAACAAGGTTTTGAAAAATTGCTGAACACTGTTTACCAAACCGGAGTTCCCTACATTGGTATAGAAACTCCGATCGATCTGCTTCAACCAGACGGAAAAATGAGGAAGTTTCACCTTAATTTAGTTTATCAACCCTTGCGTGATACGGCAGAAAAAATAACAGGAATTGTGGCCGTCATAACGGATGTAACTGAACAGGTAGCTACGCGAATTAGATTGCAAGAAAGCGAAGCTCGACTTCAAGCTGCGAAAAGCGAAGCTGAAAAAGCGAACCAAACCAAGTCATCGTTTCTTGCCAATATGTCCCACGAAATACGAACTCCGCTTAGCGCCATATTGGGGTTCACTGATCTACTTAAAGATAGTGAACTAAGCTTCAGGGAACGGAACCAATTTCTTGAAACGATTTCGCGAAATGGCAAAGCTTTGACAACGATCATTGATGATATTCTTGATTTAGCAAAAGTTGAATCAGGTAAACTTGACATAGAAAATTTGAACTTTTCACTTTTTGATTTGATTGATGATGTGATGGATGTCTTTCGTGAACGCACCCATTCTAAAAATATATTTCTTCGCGCCCATCTGAATAAAAATACACCTGCCAGAGTTTTTTCAGATCCAACCCGCATTCGGCAGATTTTAATTAACCTAGTCGGTAACGCCGTGAAATTTACAACCAACGGCGGAGTCACCATTGAAGTAAGCGCCAGCGAAAACAGCGACGAAAAAACTCAATTTACAATTTTGGTAAAAGATACCGGCGTTGGTTTAACCAGCGAACAAAAAGAACGTCTTTTTCAACCATTCATGCAAGCCGATAATTCAACAACTAGAAAATTTGGCGGAACGGGGCTGGGCCTTGCTTTATCGAAACGCTTGGCTGGCGCACTGGGCGGAGACATTTTTATCGAAGCTAATGAAAATGCCCAAAATGGCTGTACTTTCGGATTCACATTTGCCGCTAGCGTTCCTAAGCAAAGCGTGACTGACGTAAAAATTAAGGATAATACTCAAAAAAATATAGAACAAAACGATCAACTTCTTTCAGGTGTTAGCGTGTTGTTAGCGGAAGATTCCACCGACAATCAACTGCTTGTGCGCTTGGTGCTTACAAAACAAGGTGCGACGGTAGAAACCGCAAACAACGGTGTTGAGGCATTTAAGATGGGAATGAATGGCAACTTTGATATTGCTTTAATGGACATCCAAATGCCAGAAATGGACGGCTATGAAGCGACCCGTGCGCTACGCGAAGCAGGGTTTAAGAAACCAATTGTCGCACTGACGGCGCATGCCATGCCGGAAGAGCGCGCGCGTACACTTGCCGCTGGATGCAGTGCCCATTTAACAAAACCGTTGAACCAGGCTGAACTTATTGAAACTATTGAGCGTCTTACCAGCTACACTAAAAACAATGTTGACCCGCGAAGAGATCACTAGGATTCAGAATTACGGACACGGTTTTCCCCAAGTGTTAGCGACCTTGTCGCCCATTCCAAAATGCAAACCAGTTCCTGAATAATATCCCAAAGCACGAAGACGGCCTTGTTTTCTAATCTTACAAAGTACAGCATGCGCTTTATTTTGTTCTGACTTATTAATAAATCGCACGTCCACTGAAGTTCCGAACGGATGTCTTCCTGCGGCACCACCTACATTTGCGTTATAGGGCTCGGGCCTCCACCAGTTGTAGATCAAATCAATTTTGATATTTTTGGTTTCAAGTTCTTGTACTAATTTTACAGCTCCGATGGCATTGGACCACATTGATTCACTGGGATGAATGAAAAAATGCGGTTGCGTGGGCGAATACGTGCAATCAAAAGTACTATGACTTGCAGGATTTGGTCTAGCCACTTGATCACACCATTTTTTTGAATTTGTTTCGCTATAACACTTTTTAAGAAATTGATTTAATTTTGATACGCCCAAATTGATGTAGGCAATTTGCTCGGCCGATGCGTGGTTACATCCGTGATTTAGTTGAAAAATATCGGCACCGTCCGATTCTAAATCATCCTGGATTATTTCTGAATGTGTCGCGTTTTGTATGTCGATACGATTGATTTCAAAACTTTTTTGACAACTGACGGAAACAATTAGTGAAGCGGTCAAAAGAACAATGCGGAAAAGAAAAGTTATATATGGTGATCTCATACTGCCCGTTTCGGCAGAAACCATAGCAGAACTTAATTATCCTTAACATCTAACTTAATTCTAGTCCTGCGCCCTGGGCCACTCTGTTACTTAGCAAAATATTACAGTTCTTCAAAACCACAAACGAATTCCGCAGACAGCATTTAGTTCAGAACTTTTTCCACCGGAAAGTTTTTTGTATTCAGCAGTTTCGCCGTATAGGCTACTAGAAGTTAACCCAATGTAAGGTGCGATCTCACGTTTAAATTCGTATCTTAATCTTAAACCCAGTTCAAGATCATTGATGCCTGAGCCCATTTCGAATTCATCCGATTTTTTTGCAGCAGCATTCGTTTCAATACGTGCTTGCACTATTGCTTTTTGCGTAAATCGAAAATCTTTGGATGCAGCAATTCTTCCGGCAACATGCCCACCACTTCCAATGAAAAGTGCTGATTCAAATTCAAAAATGTAAATAGCTAGACCTTGCAAACCAAGTACCGCAGAAGCCCTTGATGATCGTTGGCCATCACCCAACGTTTGTTCAAGGCGCGCGCCGATTTGGGCATCATAGTAAGACGTAACAAGTTTTCCATACAAAACTTGCAAATCTGCATCGCCACTACGCGGAGACGATAAGCCGTAAGCGCCTTCGCTTTTTACCCAAAGGCGGTGAATATCACCACCGCGCCATGAAACGAAATCCCAATTTAGCGAGCCGTTATTCCCAGTGGATTGATATTCAAGCAAATCAAAAATCGCTAGACCAAAGGTTTCTTCGTCCATCACGGGACTTGGCCAGCCCGCTTTAGATTCTGCCACAACACTATGGCTTGTTAAAAACGAGTGAAGAAAAATTAGTGTTAAAATTAAGACTTGCTTCATGATTTCACCGCGCTCTTATTATCAGAAACTCGTACGACTCGAAACATACCTAGCTCCATATGAATTAGCATATGACAGTGCAGTGCCCAGTCACCAATTGCGTCTGCTGTAACGGCCACAGATAAACGCTCAGCGGGCTTTACGATCACGGTATGTTTTCGCGGAATGTAGGAACCCGAATTATTTTCAAGATACATCCACATGCCATGCAAATGCATCGGATGCTCCATCATCGTATCGTTGATAAATGTAAGTCGTAGACGCTCGCCAAAAGAAAAAGGAATGGGATCACTGGCTTCTGAATACGTTTTTCCATTTATGGACCACATATAGCGTTCCATGTTTCCAGTTAAATGAAGTTCGATTTCCCGCGAAGGCTTCCGTTGATCTTCAAATGGCTTAATCGCCTTAAGATCAGAATAGACAAGAACTTTTCTCGAGCTGTTTTCTAAACCAGTACCGGGTTCGTGAAGACGATATTTAGTTTCTTCAGGTACTGCAGAATTTCCGGGTCCATGGTCATCTGGTCCGTGCTTTACAGGTTTTGAATCAGGTACCATTTCATCTTTCATTTCTGGCATTGCTGCCATTCCCGCACCCATAGCCATACCCATATCATCCATGGATCTAATTGGCCGCGTTCGGCGCTCTGGTATTTTTGCTTTTTTACCTTGTTGAGTCGATAAAGTACCTACGGCATATCCACTCCGATCCATTGTCTCGGCAAATATCGAATAGGGTCCTTCATCAGTCGGTTCCACGATAACATCGTAAGTTTCTCCTGGCCCAATCCGAAGTTCTTCAATTAAAATGGGTTGAATATTTTGTCCATCCGCTTGTACAACCGTCATTTTTAAACCAGGTATTCGAATATCAAAAATTGTCATGGCACCAGCGTCAATAAAGCGAAGTCTAATACGTTCACCTTTTTTAAATACTGCAGTCCAGTTTGCATCGGGCGAAAGTCCATTCATTAGATACTTGTAAGTGGCGCCAGTCACATCAGCTATATCTGTTGGATCCATTCGCATGGCACCCCACTGATTACGCTCTGCAAACGCATTTTTCAATCCGATGTTTTTTGCATCACTAAAAAAATCACCAACCGTGCGCTTCTGGCAATTGAAATAGGCACTTTGCTTTTTCAGTTTACTGATAATGGTCATAGGGTCCAAAAAGCTATAGTCAGATAATAGAACAACGTATTCCCGGTCGTAGGATATTGGATCTGATTTTATGGGATCCACAATTAACGGACCATATAAACCTTCAAGTTCTTGCCCGCCCGAATGACTATGGTACCAATAGGTTCCACTTTGTTTAAAAGTAAAACGATAGGTAAATGTTTCGCCGGGCTTAATTCCAGCAAATGTAACTCCGGGAACGCCATCCATTTCTGGCGGAAGCAAAATACCGTGCCAATGAATCGATGTGCTTTCATCCAGCTTATTCGTGACACGAATGACGGCTTCTTGTCCTTCACGAAAACGAAGTAACGGACCAGGTACAGTTCCGTTAACAGTCACTGCCGAGCCTTTGCGACCATCAACAGTAAACGGGGTTCGTGCTATAACCAAATCAACTGTTTTAACGGCAGTGTTTTCAGTTTTTTTTAACTGGTCACTGAACGCATAACTGGGAAGTAGGTAGGTAAGCCCACCCAACATGGCTACCTGTTGCACGTCTGTGATGAACTGCCGCCTGGTAAATACTTGTCGTTTCATTTAAATCCTTAAGTGCTTAGTGGTGTTATTCTTGTCGTCGGATTTGTAACTTTATTTAATTGCTTTGATGCAATTTGGTGAAGTGAGAATGACCGAATCATCGACCAAATTACACCGACTATGAATAAATAGAAAGCCCCTATAGTTAAGACCGCGATATAATCAGCAAATCCGAAAGCAGTACCCGATTGGACCATCTGGTTAAAACTCATACCGTGAAATAACTTACTTGTTGCCGCAGTGACTGCTTCAGGTGCGATCCAATATGCAAGTGCACATGCCGAATAAGCAACTGCCCAGGTCGCACTTAAACTTATTCCATCTATGATTGGATGCCCAACACCAGAAAACAAAGTTTTATGAGACGTCGTGATTTTTTCTAAAGTTCCATAATCAGCTGCTAACTGTGTATCTATTTTTTTATATTCATCCTGTGTAATCTCGCCTTTTGCGAATCGTCTTCGAAGGATTAATCGTGGATCATGACTGTTCACTCGCGAACGTTCCGGCACGTTGAATCCAAAAATTGAAACCAGTGCAAAAATCCAAAATCCCCACCATAATAAATGCATTCCCCAAAACGGTCCTGTCATTTCCATAAATCCTCCTTTTGTAATTGTGTAATTGTGTAAATTTTTGTTAATCGTAATTTACTAAACCATTGAAATCATAACTTTTAATGCCTGCTCTTTAGAAGCACTTGCAAAAGCATTGAGATCGCCTGGGTATCTACAAGTCTAGTTGTGATCGGCACGTTTCGGTCCCAAAGTTTTTCTAGGTGCAGGTCAACAGATTTTCCGTGAACGCCGATGTTAGCTAAATGTCCACCTGGCGCAAGAATGCTCTGACAAATATTAAAGGTATCAGGTATGCCAACAGCTTCAATTGCAACATCGACTCCGCGATTTTTAGTAAGCTCCATTATTTTTTCAACGGCTTTTCCATCAGAGTTGTTAATCACCCCTGTCGCACCAAATTCAGTCGCTAGATCACGCATGACGACTTCTTTTGATTCCAAATCAACCACGACCCGCGCCGGAGCCCGTCGCTTGATCACCGGTCGATCTAATGGCGCATGTGTTAAGATAGCTTTTTCTTGTGGAAAATTTTTAGGATCAGCAAACTTTTCTTTTTTAGCAAAGGTCGTAACCGCTGCCAACATCATCAATACCGTGAAATATTTTTTCATGAATCTCCAAAGTTTTTTTAATCATTTTTAACAAGTTAGCCAGATGGCTTTTAGTTGGCTATTTTTACCCAAGAGTTACAATATCCTTCGACATAAACATACTTGTTAGGAAATATGGTGCAGTATCCGACTTCTTTATTTATTCTGATTAAAAATTTTCGTGATTGTTTAGACTACTCGATTGCAGATCTTCTTAACTTGCACGTACTTATTCCAAGCGCTGAATATAGTGGACACCAGCCTTTTAGTCCCGTTGCTAAGGGAATCACACCAAGCAAGAACCAAAGACTGCTTGGGCCCCAGAACGCAAGACTAATAAGTGACATGCCAAGCACAATTCTAAAAACTCGTTCTATTGGATGTATATTTTCTTTCATGTTAGTTTCCTTTACACCTTTTCTATGACTCTTTGTCATTTTTGCTTCAGACATAATGTCCCAATGGCATCGTTATCTTCTGCCGGTTACATTACAGTAGCTGCAAATGGGTAGCAGCACAGAACATGCCGTTGGTTTTAATGTATTTTATAAGTGGGCACTATCTTGCAGCTTAGGTCGTGTACCGATAAACATTTTTCACCGGAGGTATTTGCTATGAAATCCAAACCAGACATCGCGCCAATTAAAAAAATCCCAGTTAATGCTAAGATTTCTAAACTTGACACAAAAGAACTTGAAAAATCTTCGCATCATGAAATTTCAGAAACCGCTGACAAATTTGATACTGAAGGTGATGATCCTGGAAAAGAATTTCAGGCCGGCGAAAAAGAAGGTGATTTCCCGCCAGATACTCAAATGAATCCAAACGAGCAGCAACCAGACGATCATGCAGAATATAATGCCGCGCATGAAAGCTCTTAAAGTCATCAACATTAATTTGCAATAGGAGTTTTATATGCAGTGGATCGTAGTAGCCAGCGCTCGTGAAGCACGGATCTTGGAAGAATCAACAGGTAATAAATTGCATCAAATAAAAATTATTCGTAACCCCTTAGGGCGAGAACATAATCGAGCAATGACTTCGGATAAGCCTGGTATGAATCGCGGTAAAGCATTTTCTGGATCTGGACTTCATGCTATGGCTAAGGAAAACTCTCCGCATGAAGATGCTCTTCAAGTATTTGCTAAAAAACTTGTTGAAGATCTTTACCATGATCTGGGAGAAAAAAAGGTAAAGAGCCTGACTCTGATCGCTGAGCCCCATTTATTAGGAAAATTACGACTACTTATGGAAAAAAAGGAAATCAAAGATTTACACTTAAAGTGGCTTAATAAAGATTTACAAAATTCTTCCATTGAGGACATTTCCCATCACTTGAAAAAATATGATTCGACGTTTATTTTTGAGGAAGAAAATCTTTTATAAAATACGTCTATTACAGACCTGTTGGCACATAGTTGCCCCGACTTTCTTGACGAGGATCATAAACCACACCGATAGCCCGACGCCCCAATCGATGCACAAATGGACTATGAGTTTTGTCTTCACGTAAAAAATAAAATTGATTCAAATTGTGGTCAGATCTCCATCTAATATGACTTGATCGACAGGAGTTTTTAAATCACTGATTATTTTATTTGTATTCTTCTTCTGATTCAGTTTAAGAAGCTCCACGACTTCCTGATCGGAAACTTGAGAGAAGTCGTCATACCATTGACCAACAGACACAAGGTCTTCGCGTTCTTCTAAAATAATTAATTCATCGATTTTAGCTCTTAATTGTCTTGCAGAGCTTCCCGCGCCGACGGGAACCGCGACAATAATTTTTGCGACACCTTTTTTCTTCAAATACTTAACCGCAGCCAACATGGTGGCCCCAGTGGCCAGTCCGTCGTCGGCGACAATAATAACTTTTTCTGTCAGCGATGGCAAACGGCGGCCCTCTCGGAAAGTTTCAGTTTGTTGCCTAATTTTATTTTTTTCTTTTTTTACATTATGAATTAAGTCGTCAGGCTCAAGACCCGTGCGTGAAAGAATTTGATCACTCCAAATAGGTTCTTCATCTTCGCAAGTAGCTCCCACGGCTAACTCAGACCGAAGTGGGTGTCCAATTTTTCGAACGATTAACACTTCTAAAGGAATATTAAGAGCTTGAGATATTTCAAATCCCACTGGAGCTCCGCCTCGGGGCAAAGCGAGAATTATTGAATTTTCTTTTTGCTTATCAGATAAAATGACCTGCGCTGCGAGCCGTCTTCCAGCTTGACGGCGATCTTCAAAAGTTGGCTTCATAAATGCGTGTGCGTTGAATTCATTGAGACTTTTTCTAAAATTTCACCCGCCAGATCATCACGGCCAGTTTTAACCGCAACATCACCTAATGAAACTATACCGACTAATTTTTTTTCCTTATTTAGGACGACAAGTCTACGAATCTGCTCCACTTCCATGATTCGAGATACCTCTTCAATATCTTGATCTTCAAAACAATAAACAATCGGTGAGCTCATGATCTCTCGAGCATTTGTATTGTGAAGATCACTCCCTAAAGCTACAGCTCTAAGGGTAATATCTCGGTCAGTCACTATTCCTAGAAGTTTTTCGCCGTCACAAACCGGAAGCGCTCCCACATCTAAGTTCATCATTTTTTGAGCGGCCTCTTGAATATTGCAATCAGGTAGAATAACGTGAACACCCCTCGTCATTATATCTTTAATTTTACTTTTCATTTTCTAACTCCCTTAAGTCTTCCTGGAAACTTCACACCGGCTTTGCGTACTTGTGATAACTTTACTTGGTAAAAAAAAGCTAGTGGCGCGCTACACATGAATTCGATTAAAAATTCCTATCTAACGGCTCCACCACCCAATTTGAAGAACTGCCCATTGGGATTTCCCCAGAACAGCTCAAGAGCTGGCCTTTCAAATGAAGTGTTCCTTTGATTTCTTTTCGTTTAAGCTATTAGCTGCAAATATCCAGTGCTACACTTATAGTACCAGTCTTCACCAATGTTCAATGGCTTGACCTTCTTTTTCAATCTCCCGTTGTTCGTTCCGAACGTTCACAGATTGATGAACTTTTAAAGTTCGCTTTCGCTACAACCTACCGACTTACCAAGTTTTAACACGAGCATGTTAAAACTTTTTCGATCTGCATACTAAAGGTTTTGAAGCTTTAGTTGACCCAGGCTACAACAGTAACTGGACGATTCCGTTGACAGGACTTGCACCTGTTTGAATTCTAACTAGCATCGCTGCTTTGAACTTACTAATCACTATAGCATCATCCGTGCCAGTAAGAATATTTTGCCTGTATGTATTTGCTTTGATTTGAATTGCGAAAGCAAATGCAGATGAGTCATTCTTGGAGTTGCTCGAGTTTGAAAGTCTCGACTATTTTCTAAAAAGACCAACTTTGAATTTTAATAACATCAGTTTTTTAACACAATATATTTCGTCGGCAAGAATTTGTCGCGTCTCTTTTAGATTCGAAAACAACAAGATTCATTTTTTGATTTTCTAATCTTTCTAACTTAGATCTATATGTTGAAATTTCGCGATTCTCGAAATTGCCCGAGGCCAAATATTTAAATAATGATGACTTCGTTTGCGCCCCATTTTGTCGAATGAAGGTCATTTCGGACTGCATTTTGCCAAGCAATGCTAGCATTTTTTCTTTTTGCGGGATGGACAGATAGCTTGATTTCATTATGGCCTCACGTCCAGATGTAACGGCCTCCTGCGTGGTTCTTTCAGGCTGCTGCAAAATGTTTTCTTCGATGTTTTCTTCAATAGTTGATGTGCAACCAACCTCAGTGTCGATGAAAATTCATGACAATAATTAAGCGATGCCAATCACGAGCTTGGCATCGCATAATTTTAGAAAGAGTTTGTAATATGTAGATTGTTTTTGACGCTCGTTACTCCCGCTGCGCAAAGCGCGGCCCATCTTGCATTACTCTTTTCACTGTAAGAATGCACATTTCCAGATAAAGTAACGTTGCCTCCGTTTACTTCAACTGAAATACCTCGAGCTTCCCGTTCGATTTCTCTTTTAAGGGCCTCTTCAATTTTTTGCTTAATAACCTCTGGTTGAACTTTTTTAGCCTTAATAGATATGCTGTTTGAAATACCTTTCACACTAGCAAGGCCTTGCACACAGTTTTCTGCTGCGGTCTTTTGATAGCCCCATTCAACTTCTCCTGTTAATTCGACCCAGCCGTCTTCAACACTGGCCTTAACTAACTGATCAGGCACTTGAACATTCCATTTGAATTGTTCAATAATCGCTTTAGCAATATCGTGATCATCTCTTAGGGACGATCCTGATAATTTAACTTCAACTTTTTCAACGACAGCCTTTACACCGGCTACACGTTGAGTAGCTTTTTCGGCGGACCATTTTTC
>JANPNP010000535.1:0-1796 GCA_031427535.1 Bdellovibrionales bacterium
GCTCGATAGCGCGAATAGCAACGTTCAATTCCGCCGTCGAAAAATCTTCTCTTCCAATTACGGGAGTAAGGTTATATTCAAAGACTTCAAAATCTTTTGCGTATAACTCTTGAATTATTGCTGTAGACCGATCGGTGACAAAATTTCTGGAGTATGGAATCAAGCTTTCATTTTTTGGCCGATCACTAAAAGGGCTCGAAATTGACGTACCCACATGTCTAGTTAATTCAGGTATTAAATCATTTACGTTTTCTAATTTTGTAACTTTCGAATAAGAGATCAAATCGGGGCGCAGTAGACTAAACTGTGGTTTCCAGTGGGCATCAAGGTGTACCTCGTCAAGACTAAGCAAATGCTCCAAAAATCCTTCATATGCTAGAGCTATATCTTCCATATTATTAATCGAACGATTATAGAAATCACAGTGTTCATATGAATGAGATTGCAATGGCTCTCTGAGCAATAACTTAGATTGCCATGCCGAAAAAATCCTAGTATAAGGATTACGTACTACACAAAAACGGAAGTATAAGTCAGAGTTAAGTGGATTTATCAAGTTTTGTGGCAAAAGACCAGTGACGCTTGGGGCGAGTTTATGAAAGGTGTCGTGAATAACCAATTCAGGATCAGATTCGTTGCTATCTGCAATTGAGATATCTTTTTTTGATAAACCAGAAAGTGAAGCAAACCACCATTTAAGTGTAGTGCACGCTACTTTGGGTGTAGCAACATAAAAAAGTTTGTAATGCTCGGAAAGATAGCTGTTGTAGCGGAGGTATTCAAACAGTTTTTCTTTGTCTAACGATGGCCAGTTTTCAACATTTTTCATAAATAATCCACTACAGTCCCAAAATTAATTTCAACTCTTACGTAAAACGACTATTTTTCCAACATTCATTATTTCTTTAAATCGCTTAGATGCAATTAACTCATCAATAAGCTTACGTGGTCCAAGTGCTGGATCAGTTGCTACATCAAATGCAATCTTCGCGTTAGGTTGTAGGCCAGGCGCCCAACAGTCAAAGTCTCGCTTAACTCCATCGTAACTATGATCGCCATCAATCCATAAAAGCGAAATTGGCTCTCGCCTTGTATGCGCAAACTGCTCACTACTTAAATTAATCAATGAAACAATTTCACTGCATTCATTCTCAAGCATTGCGCGATAAAAAGCTGTTCTGTCTTTAGGGCCAAACACGCCACCCAACACACCCACAAACTGCCGGTGTGGGTCGATAGCATAAACTGGAACCCCAGCACCATCGAGCGAGCCTTTGCCTAGGAATACAGAGGATCTCCCCCGATATGAACCAACTTCAATAACGCATCCACTTTTAACTCCTCTAGCAAGGTAGTAAAGTAGCATAGCCTCATCAAAACTCACCATCCCCTCGGTGCGTTCAAGGCATAGCTTCAGGCATTCAACTTGGGCTAAAGATGGCTTTTCAAAGTAATTCAAGATTAGGCTCCTTTGTTGATATATTTATGTAGCCAAAAGAGTTTAAAGCTTTTAACGGCACAACTCTAAACATAATGGCATCCATAATACGGTGTGCACAATTAGGCTCTTGAGACGACCAGATGCCACCTCCAGCAAAATAAACGCCTGGCAACAAATCCATTTTAAATGCGAAGCTAACTTTAAATGCTTGGCCTGCTTTGGCTTGATGAAAAAACTTGCCCTCTTCTGGATAGCGTTGCCCTGTAATGACCACGCCAGAAATTGAACGCATATGAAAGGCAAAAAATACCCCTGTAAAATCATTGAAAAATCGCCCTGACCAAGGAGTTCGGCG
>JANPNP010000536.1:0-6984 GCA_031427535.1 Bdellovibrionales bacterium
GGTCAGCTTCGATTTACGAGGACTGCTATCAGATGTATGCAGCAATTTCTCGGTGTAGGCCAGCGCAAGAGCCGAAAGTAAAAATACGATATGGATGATAACTTGCCATTTTATATGCTCGGGATCCTTCTTGGTAATATCGATAAAGGACTTCAAAAGATGAATACCTGAAATTCCGACTAAGGCGCCGGCTAACTTTACCTTTAAAGTTCCAGCGTTTATTTTTTCAAGCCAATCAGGGCGGTCTTCATGTTTGTCCAAATGAATGCGACTTACAAATGTTGCGTATCCACCGATGATAACCATAATGAGGAGGTTCAAAACCATAGTGATATCAACCAAAGTCAAAATTCCTAGCATCAGAATTTCTTCCGTGATTGAATTAACAGTTGCACAGAGGTGCACAAGTTCAACCAAAAATTTGTAGGTATAAAGCATTGCCCCAATTATAAGGCCACCATAAATTGGTGCTTGTATCCAGCGGCTTGCAAAGATTATTTGTTCGAATGCATTTTCAATACGTTTCATAAACTATTCTAGTCCTGTTTTTTTTAAATATTTTGACGCTATTTTCAAAGAAGTATTAATATGAATCGGAAGATTCCGTATCGCTGAACTTTCACTTAAATTTCACTTAAGTTTACTTAAGATCATTGGGTCTTAAGATTTCCAATTGGAAGTAAGATATTGGCGCCGCTATTCCCGCCGCCACCTATGACTAGCGGTGAAACACCATTCCATTTTTCAACAATTTGCAATTGAACTAAACCAGGATTGTCTTGTACAGCGCGACCACGTACACGAATTGCTTCGGCCTCACCCTTGGCGCGAATAATTGCCGTCTGAGCTTCGATTTCAGCTTTAGCTTGAGTAAACTTTGCTTTGGCAGCTTCTTGCTCTTGCACCATTTTAGCTTCAATCGCAGTTTCAAGCTCTGTTGAGAGCGCCACATTCTGAATGACCACGTCTTCAATTACTAATAAATCACCCACTTTTGCGCGTGCGGCATCGAGTGTTTTGGCTTTTACTTCTTCCCGTTTTTTAACGATCTGTTCAGCACTTTGCAACGCAGTCACTTCCTTAAGGGCTTCACTTACTCGTGGCGAGATTAAGCTTTCGAATGGATCTCCGGAATAATCACGGAACATTTTCACGATCATGTTTTCAGGAATTCGGTAAAGCACCCTTAGTTCCACATCGATCTGCTGCAGATCAGAAGAATAACACGCCGTTTTAGAAATGGTGGTCTGCTGTCGCACAGATACCGGGACAACCGTCGTTACCAATGGAAGTTTAAAACCTAATCCTTCTGGCGCAAAAACCGGAGAAACCTTACCCATTGTTATGAGAACACCGCGGTGTCCAGGCGGGATAATAAACGTGCTACCCGTGGCCAACACAATCCCAACAACTAAGATGAACCCAATTTTGACAAGTTTAGTGTTTTGTTTGATATTCTTAAAAAATTCTTCGGTTGGATCCATCATGTACTCCCGTTATTTTTTGTTATTAATTTTCCAGTGTATCTAATTTTACAACTTAAAAAATTAGATAATTAAGACGATATAGTTTGTTTTAATCGAACATTAAAATATTGTGAAAACCCATATCAGTTTTGCAGCGAACATTTTTAGGTTTTTGCTTCCGCTAAATGCCCACCGCGCACAGTTGCTCCCAGTACCAATCCAGCACCAATAATAACCAGATTTTTTATAATATGGTGGCCCTCTAATGTAAGAGCAAACGGAGCTTGATTAAAGACAACATCGGGTAAAAGAATAATCGGTATAGACGTAGCCAGCATTTGCAAAAACAGAAATAACAAAGTAGCTCGCATGCAAATTTTAAAAAGAAGACCAAGCCCGATAAGACACTCCATAGTAGCTAGCAAATATATTGCAACGGCTGCAGGCAGGCTACCGAATGTGACAATCTCTGTAGTGCGTTCGATCAATCCGACTGTGGGACTCAGGTTAGGAAAAAACTTAAGGGCTCCAAACCAGATAAAAATTAAACTAAGACTAACGCGTAAGTAGGTAACGCTATACTTAGCCATCCAGCTGATAATCGCTGTATCAATCTTATCAATAGGCTTGGATTCATTTTTCATTGCCGCATATTTATCTGGGTAGTTGGTATAAATCAAACTTTAATAAAGTGTAAAAGTCTTTATTAGTTTTGCAGCAATTGGGTTTTCAAGTTTTCTTTGGGCTGATACTAGCCAAATTTCCTCATGCACACCTTTCAGAGTCCCAATTTTTTGAAGTAATCCATCTTTGATCAAATCTTCATTGGACACTTCTGAAAGCGGGGCAAGCCCAATCCCTTGCTTCGCAAAAAGTATTTGCAGACTGGTGTCCTGAGTTTCTGCTGTGGGAAGAACGCGGATATTCTGAAGCTTAAAGTAGTGGTTAAGATCATGTCTAAGCTTGCTATGGACGGTAGGAAGCACGAATGGTTGATCATTGAGCGAGTGTGGAAATGTTCGCTTAAGTTTTCGGAAAGCAGATCCGCCATATATAGATACAGGTAGCTTTGCCACCGATTTTGAAAATGCCTGCCTTATTTCTAAAGCTGGCGGAGGATAATTAGACAAAATAAGATCAATTTTATGATTGTAAAGCTCGCGGAATAGTTCGTCTCCCTTTCCTTCAAGAATAGAAACTGTGCACGTGGAAGAAATTTTATAAGCTTCCATAACCAAAGATAGAATTACGTTCTTTGGTACACTATCAAGGGCGCCAACTTGCAGGTGAGTTTGGTTACCACTCGTGCGATCTTGCAGCACCTCGATCATTTCATCGCCAAGCCTAAATATTTCATTGGCATAATCAAGGGCAGCTTTTCCGGCCTCGGTAAGAATCATTTTTCGATTGCGACGTTCAAAGAGCGGTTTCCCAACCATTTCCTCTAGCTGTTTAAGCTGAGTGCTAAGCGTTGGCTGACCCAAACGTAGCTTTTCGGCAGCCTTTGCAATTCCGCCCTGCATAGCGATTGTTCGAAAATAGTAAAGGTGATGATAGTTCAACCACTGCATAAACATCTTTCTTAGTACTTTGTTTTAACAAAACTGTTTGATTGTATTTATCGTATTTTAATAAGAATTCGTCAAGGCTATACTGGATGCAGTTGTGAAGGGGAAGTTGTGACTTGGTTTAAAAGAATTGGTTTATTTTTAGCGGTGAACGTCTTGGTGATGGTTACCGTTTCCCTGATCTTGAATATTTTTGGCGTGAAGCCATACCTAACTCCGTACGGACTTGATTACCAGTCTCTGATGATTTTTTGCTTCGTCTGGGGCATGGGTGGAGCCTTTATCTCACTTGCACTTTCTAGAATTATGGCGAAGTGGATGATGGGTGTTAAAATTATTTCTCTTGATACGAAAGATGTCGATCAGCGAGAACTTCTTCAAATGGTCCACGTACTTGCAAGAGCCGCACAATTACCGGTCATGCCTCAAGTTGGAATTTATGAATCTTCTGAAGTAAATGCATTTGCTACAGGCCCAACTAAATCACGGTCGCTAGTTGCTGTTTCGAGCGGACTGCTTCAGCGCATGAAGCCCGCTGAAGTTAATGGCGTATTGGCGCATGAAGTAGCCCACATCGCTAATGGGGATATGGTAACAATGACACTAATTCAAGGAGTGGTGAACGCTTTTGTCATGTTCCTTGCCCGGGTTATTGCCTTTGCTCTAACGATGACTGGCCGAAAAGACGATCAGGGAAGCCAAAGAACTCCATTTACATATTATGCAGTTCAAATGATTCTTGAAATCGCCTTCATGATACTTGGTTCGATGGTCGTTGCTAAGTTCTCTAGATACCGTGAATTCAGAGCCGACGCGGGCGGTGCTAGGCTAGCTGGGCGAGAACATATGATTTTAGCATTAGAGTCTTTAAGAAAAACATTTGAAAGCGTTGATCCTAAGGCACAGCCCGCAATTGCGGCTTTAAAAATTTCAAGCAGGCCTGGCGGAATTATGAAACTATTTTCAACGCATCCACCACTTGAAGAGCGAATCAAAAGATTAAGAGCAGCTGTTTAATAAATGTGACATTAAAGTAAACGTTTTTAGAAACAAATATCGGAGGGAAAAAATGAAATGTCCAACTTGTCCTGAAGTAACACTGGTAATGGCCGACCGACAAGGAATTGAAATTGATTATTGTCCACAGTGCCGAGGAGTGTGGCTTGATCGTGGCGAACTTGATAAGCTTATCGAAAAATCGGCTGCAACACAAACTGCACCTGTAAGTATTCAGGCTGTCCGGCCTGATGACGATCGGGGCTCTAGAGATGATTATCGAAAAGATCATTACCACAAGAGAAGAAAGTCCTTTCTTTCAGAGATCTTTGATTAATCAAAATTATATAGATACAAAGACGACTGAAAATCAAGGCAACATCGTACTACAAACAATTCTTAATAAAAAAAGAGAAAGTATGTTTATTTTAGAAAAACAGAAGACCTTCAAGCGTTTGAAGTTCTTCAAGAGAGGTTCGGATGAAACAGGACATAATTTATGAGGCTTTAAGAAGAATAAAAGCGAAGCCCAGTCTTATGCGAAAAGTAAAGATTTTCCTAGTAGTCGGAGTTGTGGGCTTTGTAATAACTGTAGCACTTGTTACCTGGGCAGGAGTTTCGGCATTTAACTATGTCGCTTTAAAAACGACTGAAGTAATTCATTCGCCGGCGGCACTTGCTCAAGTTGAAAATTTGAAGTCAGAAGCTAAGGGTTTTTCAAAGTTTCAAATTTTAAGTTGCTGGGTGAAAGCTCAAAGTTTAATAGCAGTCGAGCCATGGCTTGCACGACCTGCTTTGGACAATTTAATAAACTTGAAAGTTGCCTGTCTTGAAACGGTACCTGCAGCCTGCAACGGGGACGATTGTACACAAATGAAAAAATTAATAAATGCTGGCGAAGGGGAAACAATATGATTCAAATTAAGTTTAAAAATTTAGAAAAATCAGAAATGGCTCGTGAAGCGGTCGAAGAAAGAATTGAAACTTTGATTCAGAAGTTTCCAGATTTATCTGCCAGTAAAATTCAAATCACTTTAGAAATGGAGAACTCACCTTCGAAGGCTGGTCCCGACCTTTTCAGGGTCAAGCTTCATGTTGCTCGTGGAAGGTACGACGGAATAACCGTCGATAAAGCAGACTCTAGCCTGTATGTCGCATTAGCGAAAGGAATAATATGATCTCTTATTCGATCTACAAAATCGTTCACCTGTTGGGTGTCATGATGGTTTTTCTTTCGCTAGGCGGGGTCAGCATGCACGCGATCAATGGTGGAGGACGAGAGCACTCTTGGCGTAAGCCTGTCGCCATCACTTACGGCATCGGACTACTTCTTGCGCTTGTGGGGGGATTTGGCCTTCTTGCTCGCCTGGGTGTCATACACGGAACACTGCCAGGATGGGTCCTAGCAAAGCTTGGGATATGGTTAGTTTTCGCAATTCTGGTTGGCGTCGTTATTAGAAAGAAATCTTGGGCCAAGCCAGTTTGGATTATCGCATTAGTTCTCGGCGGGGCAGCAGCCTATCTTGCTGGTAGTAAATCGTTTTGAAATTATTCACACAAGAAAACTTAAGGCTTGCTGAAAAATTTCATAACAGAATACGAAAATACATCAAGGTCTTACAAAAATATGCTGATCGTATTTGGTACCCACCCCTTATTGGAATGCTTGCGGCTTTGGATAACTTCTTAATCATCATTCCTAACGATGGGATTTTGATATCAAGTTCCATGCTAACACCCAGGCGGTGGTTTGCTTTAGCCCTTAATGTTGCAATTGGATCTACACTTGGCGCAATTATACTGGCTGCCTTTGTGGAAACCCAGGGGCTTCAGTGGATTCTTGAAATGTACCCAGGAATAAACGAAACCAAATCGTGGGTCTGGACTGAAGATTTTTTTGAAAGATACGGGATGCTTCTGGTTTTTATCGTAGCGGTTACGCCCCTAATGCAACAGCCCGTGATTATTCTGGCTAGCTTGGCTGAGACTCCACTTTTTTTATTGGCCGCCATCATTTTCTCGGGAAGATTTATCAAGTTCCTGTTGATGGCTTATATCGGATCTCACGCGCCGAGATTTCTTAGCAGGATGTGGGGGCTTAAAGGCGAGTTGAACGATGCGGGAGTAGAAATTAAATAAAATGCAGACGTAGTAGTAAGGTTTTAATTAAACTCAAAGATTAGTTCCCCATGAAAGGCGCCACAAATATTTGCGGGAAGTTTTTGTCCGATGAAGCAGCTGTTTTTTGAAAGACTTGAAATGTCCTGCTCGGTAAAAATAGAAGGCTCGGCTCGCAGATCGACCAGAACACCGTGAAATTTTGAGCCAAGTTTAAATTCACCATATCCATTTTCTAAGTTTAGAAAATTGGCAGGATTTTTTGAAAAAACCTGCACTAGTCTTTGGCTTGTTATTTTTCCATTCTTCCACGCCTCTATAAGAACTTTCAAAGTGGTCTCTAAACCTAATGTTCCAAAGGATGCATGCTCAAAAGAGCCAGTCTTTTTTAGAAGCTCGTGAGGTGCATGATCTGTCGCTACAAAATCAATGACCCCTTCGATAAGCCCATTCCAAAGGGCCTTTTGGTCATTTTTAGAACGGATCGGTGGATTCATTTTAAATGACGGATTATCTGCGTCAATTGTTTCGGTATTAAAAAAAAGATGGTGTGGGCTTACTTCAGCAGTAACACGAAGGCCTTCGGCTTTGGCGGTCTTTACAAGCTGAACGGTTTTAGCACACGATACGTGAAGAACATGATACCGAGCCCTAGGATACCGTCTTAGCAATCGTAAATCGCGTTCGACCATTTGCCACTCGGCCTCCTCTGGGTAAGGCCTCACCTTCAGCTTTTGTTGCATAGGCCCTGGGGCTAGCACGCCATTATGGCCAAGAAACTCGGCATGTTGCAGAAGTGGAATATTAAGTTCTTGAAGTCTTGAGAAAGCTAAAGC
>JANPNP010000537.1:0-4235 GCA_031427535.1 Bdellovibrionales bacterium
CTGGAAAACAGTCTACAGAAAAATTAGGAACTTTTTTACCGACCACCAGTTGGTTGCTGGGGCTGGGGGCCTGGTGGGATACCGCCATTTGTACCGTCGTCTTGACCGGTTTGGCTTTCTTCGCTTTCATTTTTTTCTCCATTAATTTGCAAACGTTTTACAGGTCTGGGCGCTGGAATATCTACCGATTTTCCCACTGACTTATCAGCTGCCTCTAGCTTATCAGCGAACTCATCGATGACTTCGATTTCTTTTTCCCAGCGAACTATTTTACCTTCCAGGGGCACTTCAATATTAAATTGTACGCGTTCAGTTAGATCTTTATACCGACCGCCTTTTAGCACAAATTGATTCTTCTGCTTTCGTTCAAAAATAAATGTTTTTAACCTGATCTCTTCAGCCGAGGTATTCAATACGGATACCGAGCGGCTCCAATTTTCACAACTTAGACGCTGTAACTTTTTATCTTCAATAGTGATTTCACAAACAGGATCTTTCGCAGTTAATAATACAGATAATCCAACGACTTGGGCCCACTCTTTAATGTAGAATGTAACCGTTAGATTGTGCCGACCCTGCGGGTTTCGCACAGTAAGGCCAAGATCAATAACGGCCAGCAATACCGCAGGTTTCTGACAGGTTTTATAAATCTTTATTTCTCGCGAACGAGCGGGATTTTGTTCAAGTAAAAACCGACTGCAGTCTAGCCGCGCCGGCGCCATTTTCTTTATGCCAGATTGGGTCTCGACGGCATAACTTAAGACGGAAAATAAAGTTAAATCATCGAACGACGCATCTTTTAATAGTAATTTTAAAGCCTCTTTTTCTAAACTGGCAGCAAAATAAATGCTTTCTTGCTCAGGCTTAGATAAAAGTTTTTCCTTCGCGGCAGGCCCAGCTTTTAAAGCTTCAGTTGTTGTAATTTTAGGCAGCGAGTTTTCAAGCGTCGCAAGCGGCGTTGCAACTTCAGTTTTTCTGAAGCAGGCAGTTAAAAAAAGAATAAAGAAAAATTGAAATCTCATAGGGCTGGTCATGTGAACTTATTATGTTAATTACTCTTTCACTTTAGCAAGAACTAGTTCACCATTATAACATGGAAAACATTTGGACAAAACAATACCCGAAGTCAGTTCCCACCACGATCAATATAAATGAATACAAAAATATTCAGGAGGTTGCTGACGAGGCTTTTCGAAAGTTTCGTAATCGACCCGCCTTTAGTAGCTTTGGCATTGATATGTCTTATCATGAACTTGATATTTTATCTGGGCAATTTGCATCGTATTTGCAAAACACCCTGGGTTTAAAAAAAGGTGACAGAATTGCAATTCAATTACCGAATATTTTGCAGTATCCCATCGTCATGTTCGGTGCCTTTCGTGCTGGCTTAATTATAGTGAACACGAACCCGCTTTATACAGCACCCGAGATGAAGCACCAATTTAATGACTCAGGTGCTGTGGCAATTGTTATTTTAGCGCAGTTTGCGCATCTTTTAGAAAAAATCAAAGACCAGACTAAAATTCAGCACGTTGTCGTTACAGAAGTTGGCGACCAATTGACCTTTGTAAAAAAGAATCTGATTAATTTTGTCGTAAAAAAAGTAAAAAAAATGGTTCCGCCTTATTCTTTGAAACACGACACCTGGCGTAAGGCTTTGCAAGCTGGATCTGAGAAAACTTACGTGCAACCTAACGTTACTTTAGATGACACCGCATTTTTGCAATACACCGGTGGTACGACGGGCGTTTCAAAAGGCGCAGTTCTTACCCACAGTAATATTATTGCTAACATGTTGCAGATTTGCGCTTGGATGAAGCCCAAACTTGTCGAGGGTGAAGAAATCGCTATCACTCCGCTTCCACTGTATCACATTTTCTCGCTGACTGTTTGCAGTCTTGCATTGATGAAATATGGAACACAGAACGTGCTTATTTCAAATCCCCGTGACTTTTCAGCATTCATCAAAGATATGAAGAAATACAAATTTACCATTTTGACTGGGGTAAATACGCTTTTCAACGCGCTAGCTAATCATCCAAAAATTTCCGAGGTTGATTTTTCTAAAACTAAAGTTTGCGTAGCTGGTGCAATGGCGCTGCAAAAATCTGTTAAAGATAATTGGCAAACAAAAACTGGAACGAATGTGATTGAAGGTTACGGATTAACTGAGACATCGCCGGTTGCTACGTGCAATCCGGTGGATGGCACGGATCAAGTGGGAACAATTGGTTTACCGTTACCAAATACTGAAATTAAATTTGTTGATGATAACGGTAACGAAGTTGCTATGGGTCAACCCGGTGAAATTTGTGTTCGTGGACCACAGGTTATGAAGGGCTACTACAACCAGCCCGCTGAAACTGCGAAAATATTAAAAGATGGCTGGCTTTTCACTGGCGATATCGGAATTATGAACGCCAGCGGATTTGCAAAAATTGTAGATCGCAAAAAAGATATGATTTTAGTTTCTGGATTTAATGTTTATCCGAACGAAGTGGAAGACGTTATTTCTCGGCATCCGAAAGTTTTAGAAGTGGCTGCCATTGGCGTTGCTGATGCCCATTCTGGCGAGGTGGTTAAGGTTGTTGTTGTTAAAAAAGATCCTACATTAACCGAAAAAGAAGTTATCGATTTTGCTAAAGAATCTTTGACAAATTACAAAGTTCCAAAGCACGTTGAATTTAGAACTGAATTGCCTAAGACAAATGTTGGAAAAATATTAAGGCGCGCCCTTAGGGACGCACCTGCTGCTTCAGTTTAAAAAGCTAAAACTTAACCCTTTTTAGCCCAAGTTGAACACCAGCCCTCAGCGGCAACTAATTTTCCTTTAGCAAATGGCATTTGACAAGGAGCCGCTTTTTTTCCACCCGCTGTTGTCTCTTGATCTTTGGTGTAAAAAACGCAATTGGTGCAGTTTTGCGCTTCAAATTTCACTCCGTTACGCTCTGTCTTCAAAGCGTTATCTTTGATGTCTTTGATCGAGTGCACATAATTCACAGCTTTCGCACCTGATTCTTTTGGATCTACCAGTACCGGCGCCGCTGCTGCAGCACTTCCTCCGCGGCGCCGCTCTTCGGCCATCACAACAGAGGGTAGCACGGCCAAAACGGCTATTGATAAAGCGGCTGTCTGAATAAATAAACGACGATTCATGAAGGCTCCTTTGATTGTATTTTTCTATTCTAACTGTTTTCATTACGTTTTCAATACTGTAATATTTTAGCTATGAATTATTCATGGAATAAAAACTCTATTCCGATTTTACAACTTGGCGCTGACTTTTACGATGAAGCCGTGCCCGCGCCATTTCCTGAAAGTAAATTGCGATACTGGAACGAAAGTCTGGCGCTAAGAATTGAAAAAACATCGCTATGGAATTTTAAGCCATTACCGCACAACTTAGCGAAACCACTGGCTCTTAGATACCATGGGCATCAGTTCCAACATTACAATCCGCAAATTGGTGACGGCCGTGGGTTTCTATTTGCACAATTGCAAATAAATAATCAGTGGTTTGATTTAGGAACTAAAGGCAGCGGTCAAACTGTTTATTCACGCAGTGGCGATGGCAGGCTGACACTAAAAGGCGCTGTGCGTGAGGCACTAGCTACCGAGATATTAGAATCCCTCGGAGTGAATACATCAAAAACTGTTTGTATCTTTGAAACGGGTGAACAACTTCAGCGGGGTGATGAACCCAGTCCCACACGTTCAGCCGTTATGACGCGATTTAGTCGTGGTCACATTCGTATCGGAACCTTTCAACGACTGGCTTACATTAAAGAAACTGAAAATATAAAAAAACTTGTCAGCTACTGTCTTCATTTTTATTTTCCAGAACATTTACATTCGATAAATTTTAATGACGATTTAAATGTGCTTACAACTTTCTTACAGTTGGTGCGATCACGCCAAGCAAAACTTGCAGCCGAAATTATGATGGCAGGGTTTGTTCATGGTGTTTTGAACACCGATAATATAAATATTTCTGGCGAACTTTTTGATTACGGACCGTATCGTTTTTTACCAAACTATGATCCAAATTTTGTTGCTGCATACTTTGACCATCAGGGACTTTATGCCTTTGGGCGCCAGCCCCATACGTTATTGTGGAATTTGCATCAGCTAGGCATAGCCTTACAGGCCGGACTTCCTGAATTTGATTTTGGCGTCATACTTGAACCCTTTGGTGACGAGTTTAATGCCGCAGTTCATCTGCAATTCTTAAAACG
>JANPNP010000538.1:0-3737 GCA_031427535.1 Bdellovibrionales bacterium
TTACCATTTTCAGCATATCAGGCGCGAGCGGCAATGATCGTTGAAATAGTCGGCGGCGCCATGCTTGCGGTCGGACTGTTTACTCGTGTTGGAGCAATACTATTGCTATTAACTATGTTGGTGGCGGCACTGATTGGGCACAAGGGTGGTGGTTACTTAATTACGAACACACCACCAGGAAATGAATACGCGATAAATTTATCCGCGATATTAGTTGCGATAGTTTTAATTGGCCCAGGATTATACGCAGCTGACTTTTACTTATTTTAAATGTTGCAGTTAGTTTCAACCGACGGCATTGCTGCCGCCGGTTGAAAACGCACACTAAACCTTATGAGGATGATCTGGATTGTCGTGATCGTCTTCTAATTTATCACCTAGATCATGAATCTTTTGACCCAAGCTGGGGGCGCCAGCTTCTGAAACTTTGTGACCAACTTTTTCAACGAAATCGCCAACCTTATCTTTAAGAAACTGATCCCTTATAAGGTCCTAGGTGGCTCATACCGCCTCAATAGAATAAGACATTTCAATAAGTTATGTGGTTCGTTGGTTGACTTCTGATTGTGCACAATCAGAAGTACCGTCCGAAAGAAAAAAGTCTAAATAAATCAAGCCTTTAGAGGTCGGAGTAAGTTGGTCTGGGACCTTATAAGGGATCAGTTACAAATAAGTACCATTCCCTTAGTCATAAGGAATTACAAAAGCAAATAGCGTTCCTACTTTGCTTTTAAAGAAAATTCAGCTAAGACAAGATAACGTAAGTATGATGTTTTAGATTCCGTTACCGAAAGTGGTAAACTTAACAGTGTTTCTCCTGAGCTTCCGAAAACAAATGTTTCAGCAGCCGGCGTACCTAAAAACAATCGCTCGATTTCAGGCGCGACCAAGTAGCGATAGTTCGAATATATTAAACCGTTAAATTCAATTTTCTGTGGCACTTCATAAGTCTTCAAGTAACTGCTTTCATCAATCAGGCTTATCGCACCAGAAGCCTCTTCTGCCGAAAGAATTAAATCCTTCACCTTTTTTTCTACATGCTTGGTGATTTCTGCCTTGGTATTTTTTACGGTTAAAAATGCCGAACACAAATGGATTTGGGAAGTTTTGTATTCGCAGTTGTACTTTTGCGATTTCAGTTCGTCTAAACGGTTCTTTCCGATATGGCTTGCAGAATAAACGGTTTCGAATCGTTTTTTGGTCATTACTTTGAAGTCTTTGTATTCGTACAGGCCTGATTTTAACGGCACCGGCGCTGCAAAAAGTGAATACGAAAATGAAGCTGTGAAAGTAAAAATAGCGATAAATAACGTAAAATTCATGGTGGCCTCCAAAGGTGGTAGCTAACTACTAATTGCGACTTAAGTCCATATTAATTTTTGACTGAAGTGCGGCTAGACTGGCCATACAAAAATTGACGCAAAATACCGATAAAGTAGCAGTGAAAAACGACCGGTCCGACAGGCGTTGGATTCTATTTATTGTTGTGCTTTTAATTATTGAAATCAGTTGGTTACTGATTGATTTTCGTATCATTGAGATTTCTTTATTTTCAAAGAAAGAAAAAATTTCTGAAGCTCGTGAAGCCGGTTTTGTTATCAATGTGCAAGAACAATTAAAACGCCGCGGCGCAAATAGTCTGGTGTGGGAGTCTACCAATGCAAAAGAAATACTGTACTTTCAAGATTCAATCCTAACGCTTGCGAATAGTACGGCACGCCTAAATTTAAAGGAACAAACCGAGTTACAGCTTTCCGAGAATACACTAGTTACGATTGAAGAACCTAGCGGCACAGACAAATCAGAAATTCGGCTGCGTTTTTCAAAAGGTGATATTAAAGCACGAAACCCAAGTTCGCGAACTCAGATTCAAGGTGACGACTGGATCGTCAATTTAGAATCTGGTTCAGAGATTTCACTAAGAAAAAATAAGTTGGCATATGAATTCGAGATTCTTGACGGTAAAGGGTCTATTGAAACAAAAAACGGAGTGAAGAAATTAGGAAAATCCGAGCTGCTTCAATTGGGAAACAATCACGAAATTAAATCCATAGCCAAAATAGAAAGTTTAAAGTGGAGCGACAGCGCAGTCGCACGGGCATATGTTTCAGAAAATAAGGCTGACGTTAACTTGCAGTGGACGGGATCAGCAACTGAATTATTAGTGCAAGGTACAGAGAAAGGTGCAGAGCAATCTGAAACCAAGCACATTCTGACTGCTTCGCAGTTTAAAATTAGCCTTATGCTGACCGCCGGAAGTTACAAGGTTCGATTAATTTCAAGCGAAGGTATTTCCGATGCAAAGGCAATTGAAGTTTTAAAAGTGCCGCAAATTCTGCTTAAAAGTCCGCTGGCACGCGATCGATTTGTCGTCGGTGAAACGGTGAATTTTTTATGGATCGGTGATGCGGAAATAAAAAAATATCACTTTGTGATGACTAAGAATGGCCGCGAGATTAAGAATGAATTCACCACTGATACCAGTAAAACTATAAAGTTTATCGAAGAAGGAGATTACACATGGTCTATTTCTGGCCATGATATGGATGGGCATAAGCTGCCTAATTTGAAGAAAAACTCTTTCTATGTTCGTGAGGCGCCACTAAAAGCACCGGTGTTAAAAGAGCCCGTATTTATTGAAGAACTAGAAACGGAAGAAAAAATTTCTCCGGGTGCATCGCTAAAGCGACGGTCAATCTGGAGTTTACTTTTCCCGATGGCTTTTGCCGTAACTAAGCCAAGCCGCTACGAGGTTACTTTCGAGTGGACTTCGGTTCCAGGTGCAAATGCATACACTTTGGAAGTTTCTGAAACTTCTGATTTCAGTAGCCCATTGCTAGTAAGAACGTTAAAGGAGAATAAATTTACATGGAAGAATGCTGAGAATAGAAAATATTTTTGGCGAGTTGCAAGCGGTAATTCAAATGGCCATTTAGGATTTTTTTCAACACCCATGCTGTTGCAGCTGACCTCGCTGCGAAAAATTATTAGGCCTACAATTTTGCCGACTGTTCCAGACCCAGCGACGAAAATAATTCCAACAATACCACCCACTGTAGTGGTTGCTGAACCAAAACCCATTTTAACACAGGATGAAATAAAAATTCGTGATTCTGCATGGGGATTTGCATGGACGCCCGCTTACAAAGTGTCTTCAGTGTCAGGTGATCAAAATTCAAAAATTGTTCTAAAAGGCGGGGCCCCATTAGCCTTTCAAATTAACTACAAGTCAAAACCCACAGAAAACGGATTCTATATTTTTACGGCAAAATACTTAAACCAAACATGGCGTCCGGATCCGCCCGAAAAATTTCCGCAACAGCCTAGTATTTCATTGGCAGAGACAGCAATTTTTTTAGAAAAGGCTAAGGCAACTGAATTATTTCGATATGGCCTTGCATTTCGTTCAGGTCTTTTGCCACAGCGTATGTCGAACCAAGTAATTTCTGTAAAACAGGTTTCGATGGTTGGACTTCGGGCTTCGTGGCAAAAGGATTCGTTAGTCAATCAAGACGGCAGGCTGTATGCAACCGGATTTAACTATTCTAAAGAAATCCAACAAATTAATTTTGATTTTGAGCAAAAATACTATTTATCTGAGCCACGAAAAACGATCCAGTACTACATCGGTGGCGCGCTGAATTTGACACTTCAAAAGGATTTTCAGCAAGGCGCACAGGGAAGTTTACATTTTCTACTGGGTCTAAGTAGTTTTTAGATATGTCACTAAGCCTAGC
>JANPNP010000539.1:0-2359 GCA_031427535.1 Bdellovibrionales bacterium
GTTTTAAGGTCAGCCTTTGCTACGTTGAACTTTGTTTTGCTGGTTGGGTTTTTGGGTGTAATTTATTACTGGTTAGCAACGGCTTAGACTGGCACCTAATCTGCAATTTCAATAAGGCAGAGGTTCACAATGAAACAAAAAATTCTTTTGCCATCTTATCTATCGTTATCATACTTCTGACGGCAGGCTGTGACAAATTATGTAAAAAATCAGTTCTAGATTATTCGACGGTTCAAAATACGACAGGTAGGGCATTAACCGTGAATATATGTAAAGTCCGATACGGCGAAGTTTCGATGACCGTTCCAAACGACACGTTGATGAATGAAATCGCTTTAGGTGCACGCGAAAGTTCTGAAGTTCGCGGCGGTCCCACTGCAAGCACCTAATCTCAGAATCTGTAAAGCCAGCCTTCTTTCGCAAAGCTACCGCAATATTTTCGACCCGCTTTGGCAATACTCATCTTAATTTATCCACCCGCTTAGAAAAATCTAAATTCGGATCAGTTTCTTACGATTATGTGTGTATTTTCAATAGGTTATAAGTATCAAATCTTGTGTTATAACTACTTTTAAGGTAGGTAATTATTATGAATGAAAATAAGCCAAAAACTCCTAAAAAAGGCGCTGTTAAACGCATGCGCGATCACTGCGAGAAAAACCGTGGTAAAGCATCTACTGAATTAAGAGAAATTTTAAAAACTCCATCCGAAGCAAATGAAAACGATAAAAAATCAGCGATTCAAAAAATAGATAAGGACGCGGAACTGTAAATGGCTTTTGGGGGAATCATTCGCTTTTCTGATATTTTAAAAACTGCAAACTCACATCCCGAGTTTAAGAAAGGATGTGTTGTCGACACAAGCATCCTTTTTGCCGCAAGCTACACGCCAGATTTTTTCAATAAAGAATCTGAAGAGCTTTTCGAGTACCTGGCGGAACTCGAGATCCCTTTATTTACAAATATTAATATTCGTTCTGAATTTATGAACAAACAAAGACAAGTCATGATTCCCGAGGGCCTTAGCGATTTGTATACTTCGTTTGGAAAAAGTCTGGATGTAGTTCTCTATTCCAAGCTTCAAAGTAATTACACAACTGTATCGGAAGGGCGTAAAACCGGTAAATCGTATAAACTTGATGAAAATCAAATAAAGTCTTGGAGAAAATTACTTCGATTCCGTCAACTAAAAACTACTGATGGCTGGATTCAATTTTGCTCGGATTATTTAAAGGGTAAAATTGAAACCGTATGGGATAAAGCTTGCGATGAGTTTGGAATTAATTTTCTGTCACTTCGCGATGATGACAAGCCAAATTGGCTTACCGGCGATATGAATTGGGATGGCATGGCTCAAATTATTGGCCAGTATGGCATTGCATCATCAGACGCCATGATTATTAATCTTTTTTTGAATTCGCATTTTCCAGCAATTATAACGGCCGACGGTGAAATTGCTTACGTTGTCGAAAAAATTGCTCCGCTTAATAAATTCGTTATCATTCCAGATAAATTGTAAATCAAAACATCAAATATCCAGCCGTGACAAGTTTGCGTAGCACGCCCGTTCAAAACCACGATAGCTGTACCATTTCACATGCGCCAGTAATAAATATCTTAAAGTTATTAAGATCTAATTACTTGCAGATTTTCCGCTAGCTTCTTTTACCTAAAAAAGCTAAGCGTAAATTCTGCAAGTACGCGATCTCAGAATCTGTAAAGCCTGCCTGCTTTCGTAAATCGACCGCAATATTTTCAACTCGCTTCGGTAACACCCATCTTAATTTATCCATTCGCTGCGAAAAATCCAAATGCGGATCAATTTTTTCTACGGCACAAATATTTCGGTACCACCTAGAACCAAATTCGACATGCCCCACTTCATCGTTAAAAATTCGCGTGGCTGCTTTTTGCACTGGCTTAGCGTCAACACCTTGCAAACGTCGCAGAATTGTTTCCCCTGCATCTAAACCACTGCCTTCAAGGAACCGGTGCACAATCAAAATACGGTCCAGTAGCGAATCGTTTTCGCTGGTCGCTGACCACAGTGCGCAGTGCACGGGCCAGTCTCCCCACTTGAAACCTAAGCCCTCAATTTCTGTTAAACACATTTCTAAGTGTTCACTTTCAGATAAAGTTATTTCCCAAAGTTGTTCCCTAAATTCACGTGGGGCTTCAGGAAATTCAACCAGTGTGCGTAAGCCAAGCTCCATGGCTTGCAGTTCAATGCTGGCTAAGTCATGTAGCAAACGTGCTTGGCCTTCTTTAAATGATAGACCTTTTTTTTCAGGAAGTTGTTTGGGCGCTAGCAAGCTAATATCGCGTGCAGGGATCAGCGGTGCAGTTTCTTTTACTTTTA
>JANPNP010000540.1:0-2004 GCA_031427535.1 Bdellovibrionales bacterium
CTTGGCTGGATCCAGCAAATTAGGAATTGACACCTTATTGCTAGAGGCAAAACCCAAAATCGCAGATCCGCCACTGAGTGGATTTAAAAAATCTGCAGCGCCCGTAGCATCTGATGTAAATCCCGCTTTACCGCCACCTTCGTTAAATTGAACAAAACCAGCGCTTTGTTCAAAGCCATCATTAAGGGCCATTTCCATAATGATGGCTTCAACGAATACTTGATCACGCGGAATATCTAATTTACGTAAAATATTTAAAACCTGTTCGTAATCTTGCTTGCTAGCTGAAATCACCAGTGAGTTGGTATTTTTATCAGCTTTAATTTGCACGTCACCGCCAAATAAACCTTCACGCACGGCTGCTTGTCCTTGTGGTGCTAAAATACTTGCGGGTCCGCCACCTGCTGAAGGCGTTGCAGCTTTTGGCCCAGAATCTTTGGCTACTTCTTGTAATGTTTGTGCTATTTTTTCAGCATCACCATTTTTTACGTAATACACATAAACGCCGCCGCGATCTTCTGCTTTAACTTTAAAATCTAACTGCGAAATTAATTTTTTTACACGGTTTATACCGGCACGATTTCCGACAACAATTAATGAATTTGTGCGATCTTCCGGAAAAACCATGAAGTAACTTGCACCTTGTTGGCCAGACGATCCACGGTTAGCACCGGATGAAAAACGGGGAACGCCCGAAGAAAACCCACCACCGCCCCCGCTTGGTTTTTTCTCGCCCTTGTTAATGACCTTATCAATTAAATCGGCAATGTCCTTTGCCTTCGCATAGCGAACGCCGATAACTTCTAGTTGCTCTTCAAAACCCGGCACATCTAATTGGTTTAAAATTTTCATAATGCGGTCAATGTTGGCGCCAAAATCAGAAATGATTAGTGAATTCGTCGACGAAAAGGGCGCCATTTCTCCGTAACTAGAAGTTAATAGCCTTAATTGTTGTTGCACAGTTTCAGCCGTGATGTGCTTTAAGTGAATAATTTTTGTGATCATTTGATCGGTGTTTGGATAATAAGATCCAGAATACGTGTCGATATTATCACGTTGTGCTGACCGTGCGTTTCTAATTTTAAGAAAGCCACCGCTAGGTACAATTGTAAAGCCATTAATTGCAAGCGATGATAAAAAAGCTTTGTACGCTTCGGCAACAGTGATTTTACTTGGTGCCAGAATAGTAATTTTCCCACGCACAGTTGAATCGATAATAAAGTTCTTTCCGGTCAATTCGCTGATCGCTTTAACAATGTCTGTGATGTCGACATTAGGGAAATCGAAGGATTCAATCGTTTCAGGGAAATTTTCAGTGGTAATATCTTCTGGGCTTGCCTTGGCAAATTTAGCGCGCTGAGCATCTGTTAAAACGCCATTTTTATTTTTAGCAGGGGCCACAATTCGTGTTTCTTTAGCTGGCGCACCACCGAAACTGCCGCCTGGGTTAGCGGGGGCAATTACTGGCGGGGGCGGTGAATTAAACTCTTCAATAACGGGCGGTGGTGGTGGTGGAAAACTTTCCGTCTGCGCGCTGACGGTAGCCGAAAAAGTAAGTGCAGAAAGCACAACTAATGTAACCGCACTTTTTAATTCTTTTTTTTGCTGACGAACTATCATGAACTAAACCCCGCTTTTTCTAGTAAACTGCTAATTTAAAATATCGTATGTTTTCGTTTCGTTTTTGCCGCCGCGCTCGACCATAAGTTCAAACTTATTTCCATTTTTCATGGCGTTGTACATTTCCATTGCTTTTTGAATGCTATCAATTGGTTCACCATTAACACTTTTCAAAATATCCATGCGTGCCAAACCCAGTTGTCCAAAAATGCTATTTTCTTGCATATCTAAAATTCGAAAACCAGCAATTTCACCCGTACTTGGATCACGGTAGGGAACCGCTCGCGCTTGCATAAGTACACTTGAAAGATCCGTCGTATACTTTAATAAATCAGACCGTTTAATTTGAAACCGATTCGGCGCCACCGCTTTTACATCTGTGCT
>JANPNP010000541.1:0-7434 GCA_031427535.1 Bdellovibrionales bacterium
ATTTTATTCGTTTCCACGGAAGTTCCGTCCCAAAAGCTGACGAAGGCATCAAAATTGACTACTTACCTTTAGGTGCAGCGTAAAATTTCCGATAAATAAGGTATGAAGAAGCTTTTTTTTACCTCAGTTTCAGTGATTCTAATTTCTTGCAACGTGCAAAAAGAAATGGAACTTCGTTCGATTGGAATAACAGATGGAGCGGGTACTATAGCTCCGACGGTAACGACTGTCTCTCCGGTTTCTTACGGTGTTAAAGGCGGTATTCCTCTTACCATTACTGGAACTGATTTTGTTGATGGTGCAACTGTTATTATTGGCGGCACGAATTGTCCAAACGTTGTGTTTGTTAGCTCCACGCAGTTGACTTGCACTTTACCGTATCATTTTGCATCAGTCGTAGATGTAGTTGTTTCTAATCCAAATGGAATTAGTGGAACAAAATTTGGTGGATTTTCTTATAATTCTTATTTGTATGCATCGAACCAAACCAATCCATCATTACTGACGCGTATGCGAATAGATTCTGCCACGGGGGCTATCACGTCGCTGGGTACGACACCGGTACCGCTAGGCGCTTACGGGGTCGAAATTGATCCAACCAATACCTGGGTTTACACAGCAGGCGCTACAGCCAACCAAATTGCTGGCTTTACAATTAATCACCTTGATGGAAGTTTAACGGCAATACCAGGAACGCCGTTAGCGGCCGGAGCTGGGGTTGATGGCTTAGCGGTTTCAAAAGATAGTAAGTGTCTTATTGCTAGTAATTTTAATGCAGCAGTAGGTGTAGCTGTTACAAGTTACACCATAAATCCAACTTCCGGTGGGATAACAAAAGTTGCAGATTATGCCGGCGGTACGAATGCGGGTTTTATTGCGATCGATCCTACAAACAAATTTGTCTATGTTACGAATTATGGCTCGAACAACATATCTGCTTACACGCTAAATCCGACGACCTGCACGCTAGCTACTATTGGAACATACGCTTCGAGTGCAGCACCAGATGCTGTATCGATTCATTCGAACGGAAAATTTTTATATACGGGTAATGCGACGAACACCCTTATGCCCGGCAGTACAGGCGGGGTAACTGTAATGTCCATAGATCAAACTACCGGAGTTCTTACATTAGTCGGGACATATCAAACTTCCGATGCGCGAAACGGGTCCGGAGTTGAAATAGATAAAACCGGTACGCAAATTTATGTGACTGCCCGTGGAAACGATGAGCTCGGAACTGGAAAAGTTTTCGCCTACAATATCGATGCGACAAGCGGGTTATTAACTGCAATTAACAACTGGCCGACAAGCAATGGCCCTAACGACGTTCGTATTTTAGGAAGCGGAAAGTTTGTTTTCACCGCAAATTTTGCTAGCAATAATATTGACGTGTACATAAGGGATTTGACTACGGGCAATTTAACTCCGGCTACGCCACCATCATATGCTGCCGGAGTAGGCCCCGCCATCATTGGTATTACATTCTAAAAAAGGATCACTGTGACGTCGTTCGTAAGATTACATTTTCTTAAAATTTTCACAGTGCTTCTGATCGGCAGCAATGCATGGAGCGCAACTTCAACGAAGCAACGTAAAGTATTATTTGATGTCACAGGACTACTTGGATACGGCAGTGCAAAAACTTCGACGGACACGGCCCCTCCAACGATCGGAAGCTTCACATTAGGTGTTGCTTTAGGAGTTAATATTAAACGTTTCAGCCTTGGGGCTGCATACGATTACCGAATTTTAACACAGTATTCAAAAGCCGAGGGCGATGCTGGAAATCGTCGCGGAACGTTTGTTTCGCCGATGTCTATTTTTGTACGACTTAATTTTGAAAAGATTAAGTTTGGTTTTGTACTTATCAATTCTGGCACATATGAATTAATGAATAAAACTTTTGATGGGAAAACAGTATCGTATTCCAAGCCAAGCGGATTTCGCTTCCAAGTCAATTTTAAAGAATACAAAAAAATAAGTCCGGGCCTATTCTACGAATCTGTCGATTTTTCAGAAAAAAGCGTTGGCGGCATTAATTCGCCTTTAACGGAAAAGTTGAATTACAGTAATTACGGATTCGGAGTTCGCTATGGCTTCTAAAATTAAGTTTTTATTTGTTTTGGCAGTAGTAGTTGCAGCCAGTGGTTTTTACTCAGGTTGTGGTCAAGCGGATGGCTATGCGAATTCGGGGACAAAAAACACCTATAATTTTGTCTATTTCGGCAACGCAGGCAGCAGTACAATTAATTCCTATTACGTGAAGCCCGACGGAATGACAAAGTTGGTGGCCAACATGATTTCTACTGGGTCGGGAACCTCTAGCGTCAATGATTTAGTAGCTAGCCCTAACGGTAAATTTTTGTATGCCAGCAACAAAAGTACGAATAATATTTCGTGGTATTCGGTAGATCCACTGTCATTGCCAACTGAAGGAACACTTGCTTTTTCAAGTTCGGTGGCAGCACAAGGAAATGGAACTTCAGCGACAAAAATTCATCCCAACGGAACACTTTGCTATATTGTTAATTCGACTACTGTTAGTAATAATATCAGCGTCTGTGCGATTGATGCAGCGGGTGCAATGACTGTAAGAAATGATTTATTTTTTACGGCGCGAACAAATCCCACCAATTTGATTTTTTCGCCAAATGGTCAGTTTTTGTTTGTGGTCAATCGCGGAACGAATGATGTTTCAACATTTTCCGTGAATAGTGCAACGGGCACGTTAACCACAATTAGCCTATCAACTCCAACTGGAACTAACCCCGAAGATTTAGTCGTGCATCCGATTCAACGGTTTTTATATACGCTAAGCTCTGGTTCAAATTCTATATTCATGCACAGTGTGTCGGTTGGCGGGGCGTTGACAGCGCTAGCTACGCCAACAATAGCTACAGGTATTAACCCTAAGAAAATAGTAATTTCACCGAATGGGAAATTTGTTTTTGTTACCAACAATGGTGACAATTCAATTAGCGCCTACAGCGTGAATTCCACAACTGGTGTACTGACTGCAGTTCTTGGATCACCATTTGCCGGGCCAACTGGGGCTGGGGTATATGCTGCTGCAGTTCTAACAGACAACAGGCACTTAATCGTTACAGGTGATTCCAATGCCAAAGGATATGTTTATTCGATTAATGACGCTACTGGTGCAGTCAGCTTGATTGGAGCTGACTTTAATTTAGGCGCTAACCCGCGTGCAGTTGTTGTCTTACCATTATCTGTAACCGAGTAATAACCGGGTCTTTAGTCTTGATTCTTTTACTCGACTAAACTTTTTTACTTTTATGTCGATAACAATAGGTAATTACTTTTTACACAATTATTTATTAGAAGGACTACCTTATGCTAAAGTCAGATTTACGATTCATAGTAATTGATGATTTTTCAACAATGCGAAAAATTGTCAAAAAAAATTTACTCGAGATGGGCTTTGTAAATGTGCAAGAAGCTGAGGACGGTCAAATCGCCTGGGATTATTTGCAGAAAGCAAAAGTCGAAGGCAAACCCTTTCACTTTATAGTTTCAGACTGGAATATGCCAAATATGCAAGGCATTGAGCTTTTAAAATTGTGTCGTGGTGACGATGCCTATGCAAAAACCCCATTTGTAATGGTAACAGCCGAAGGCGAACAGAAACAAATTATTGAAGCCCTTAAATCAGGCTGTACAGATTATATAGTAAAACCATACGCACCAAACGTTATCAAAGAAAAAATGACAAAAATTTTCAATAAATTTGATTTACAAAATGCTGCGTAGCTTTTAGTAAAGTATAAGATTAATTTACCAAGGAATTATTTATGTCAGATGTTACTAAACTAGCGCACAAAAACCCACTTTTGAATTCTGAAGTCATACAAGCGTTTGTTGAAAGCGTGAAAAACACAATTTGTACAATGACCACGCTAAGCATAACAGCCGAAAAACCGTATGTTGATTCGCTGTTGCAAGTTCAGACAGAAATAGCAGGGGTCGTGGGAATCACGTCTGATGAAAATCGGGGATCATTAATTTTGTCATTTTCAAAAGCTGCAATTTTAGAAATTCACAATCAAATGCTAGGCGAAACAGAAACTACATTATCCCAGTCTGTCGCGGATGTTGTGGGCGAAATATCGAATATGATTTATGGGACCTCAAAATCAAAACTAAATAAGATAGGCTACAATTTTCAGATGTCAATTCCAACGATTGTCCGAGGTAGCTTTGAATTTATTCACAAATCAAAAAGTTTAACCATCATGATGCCATTTACAATAAATGGGCAACATAAATTCATGGTTGCAGTTTCTGTAGAATAACTTATGTATAAATGGGTATCACCTTGAACAACAAAAATATTATTCGCCAGTTTGTTATTTTACCTATAATTCTATTCTTGGTGCTGTTTGCTACAGGATCTGTAGGTATATTTTCAAATATAAAATTAGCGGACAAAATAGAATTGCTTAGTGATGGGGCGCTTGGTCCCACTTTAGTCTTCGCTGAAACGCATGAGCATTTAATAGTATTGAAAAACCAACTAGATGACCTTTTAGACCCGCGACTTAGTGTAGAAGCTAAGGAAAAAATTATAAAATCTATCAAGCAAAAGACTCGTAAAATTAATAAACTTGTCACTGAGCAGGCCGAGAAAAGTCAAAACTATGTTTTTTTTGATTACCTGAATAAATGGTTGGTGAAGTGGGTATTAACTGAAAAAAATATTGCAACTCAAATAAATGATTACGCTGGTGGAAAAAGTTTTGAAAATTTAAAATCTATATCAATGGAAGTTTCCGTGCTTGAAGAAGAAATTGCAAATATCAACGATTTTATTCAGCTAGATGTAAAGGCAAATTTAGCAGACACGTCTTCATTTTCAAATAAATCAATTGTGTTCTTAGTGCTGACCTTGCTAGTAGGATTACTGGCATCATTTTTTTCCAGTCTATTTGTGGTAAAAAAAGTCAAAGTCCTTGTTGAAGAAATCCAAAAAAATAAAAAGAATATTGAAAACCTACTAAATAATTTGGCACAAGGCTACTTCAGTTTTGATATAGACGGTGTCATTCAGACAGGTGCATCTAAGATTTGCGAAAACTATTACGGTCAGCAAGTTGAAAATAAAAAATTAGTTAACATCTTGCCAATTAGTGCAGCTAAAAAATCTTCAATTGCTGATTGGTTGCAGTTAGTTTTTGCAGGCGATATAGATTTTGATACGCTTAAGGATTTGGGTCCAGATGAATTCGTAAAAGATGAAAAACAGTATGAACTAAAATATAGACCAATTTATAAGGGTATTGATCCCACCCAATTAGATAGCATTATTTGTATAACAGCAGATGTGACTGAGGAAAGACTTTTGCGCGAACAGGCAGCTGAAGAATCCGCTTTTGTTAAAATGCTAATTAAAGCGGTCAATGATAAAAATATTTTTAAAAATTGCATTTTAGAAATGCACAGTATTGCTCAGCAAGCTGCAGCTGAAATTGAACTAAAAAATCCGGATATAAAATCATTATTTCGATATCTGCATACATTGAAAGGTATTTCAGCAAGCCTTTATCTTTTAAGGTACAGTCAAAAGGCTCATGATATCGAAAGCAAATTTGCTGAGGTTGGCAGTGGCAAAGTGGATATTCATAGCCTAAAATCAGAACTAGCTATTGATTTGTCTGACTTAAAAAAATTGTTGGAACAGTTTTTTTTGCAAAATCGCATTGTATTCGAAAAAATTTTAGGAACTAGCGAAGAAATCGTTAATAAGGAAGTTTCTAAAGAGTCAATTCGGAATTTATCACAAATGCTTGATCAGTCTCATGGAAAAAAATCAAATTTATATCAGTATTTTGAGGATCATTTTGTTCTGGAGCCGGTACAAAAATTGTTTCTGCATTACAGTGATACGGTGGAACAACTAGCTGAAAAATTGGATAAAAAAGTTAATTTTGTCGTGGAAAAGTCGAACATCCTGATCGATTCTGAAAAAATATCATCACTGGCTAATTCATTCGTTCATATGATTCGAAATGCTTTAGATCACGGCATTGAAAACGAGGATGAGCGACAGGATCTAAATAAAAACCCCGTTGCAGAACTAAGAATGAATTTTTCAAAAAAAGAAAAAAATAATATGCATTTTCTAATTATCCAGCTTTCAGACGACGGGCGAGGCATCAATATCGAGAAAATAAAACAAAAATGCATTACCTTGGGACTTTATAGTGCTGAGGATTTTACAAAAATGTCTGATTACGACATTTGCCAAATAATTTTTCAGAACGGATTTTCGACAGCTGACCAAGTATCGGATACTTCGGGGCGCGGTATCGGGATGGATGCCATTTTAAATGAAGCAAAGCGCTTAAACGGTAAAGCTTGGATTGAATCCGAATCAAATAAGGGAACCAAGCTTTTTGTTGAAATTCCCTTATAGTTGATTATCGTTAAATCAAATTATCTTTAAATTTACTCAATGGTAAGTATTTTTGCTTTTGAAGTTTTATTGCTTTTTTCGATCAGGCCAATGCCATTCACATTTTCACTGACAGCGTCCATAATTTCTTCAGAAGTTTCAAGTGTAGTAGGTTGTTTCTGCAAAACTCCGTTAAAAACTTTTGTTAGGTATAGTTTTTTAGCTTGTAATGCCGTCATCCCTGCAAAGTTCTTGAAAAGTGAATCTGCTGAATCGGAATCATATTGATAGTTGATTAAGTTGATGGGTTTGCCTGAAGACCAATCTGTTTTATTAACCAACAAAATTTGTGTAATCTCTTGTTTTGTTATTGTAGTAATTGGATTTTTTTCATTTACTACAACAACATATTCAGCAGCAAATATTTTTAAACTAAACGTGATTAAAATTAAAATAATTTTTTTCATAATGACCCCTTTTACCAGCCCCAGGCAACGGAAGCTGAAGTTATATATTCAGAACGGCGAGTGTTAATATTTTCATACTGAAGTTTAAAAGCGCTGGCATCACTTAATTCGTACCTTGCGCCGGTAGTGTTAATGATACGCGTATCAGTCAGGCCAGAATAAACATCTGGTAAATCAGTTTGATTTATTTCATATCGATAAAATGGAGTTAACTTTTTGTAGTGAAAGCTAACTTGGGCATAGTATGCTGTGATGTTAACATTCGTTTGTGTCATGTCTTCGTACTTATGACTTATTTTTAAGTACTCTCCTAAAAAGTCAACTATTGGGGATCTGTAAACAATATGGTAGCCATAAATATTTTCTTTCATCTTATCCACTAGCGTTGTTGTTTCCTTAACGCGGTTGCCATCTAGGGGGTCTGCAGCCTGAGTGGTGAAACTTCCTGCCGGTGCTTCGTCTGTATTAAAGGTTAAACCTAATCTTACGCTGTTTGACAAATCGTAATAGCCAACCAAACTGACAGATTTTGATTTATTTGCATCTGAAGAGGTT